>JAFVRT010000090.1 GCA_017504125.1 Lentisphaeria bacterium | reverse complement strand
CCAGATATTCAAACAGCAACGGATAATTCAGATAATAACCGTGAATATTATGCAAATGGATAATATCCGGATTTATTTCATCAACTTCCTGCAAAAATTTTCGAGTTGCCATGCGTGAAGCACGACCATGATTATCGAAAATACGACTTTCGAAACCATGCCACAAATAATCAATTTTCCGGCCTATTCTAACCAAACGGGTTTGCGATGGTACTGCCCAGCGGCCATAAGCGACAACAGGATCAAACCCGTGTTGAAATGCAAGGGAACTGATGCCTTCTGCAATTCGTCCAGTCGATCTGGAATTGGCAATAATATTGATTTGAAGAAGTTTCATATTTATTTCAGGTTAATCTGTCGCCGTTGAGTTGAAAATAGCTTTTTTTTGCGCTTCAGTCAAGCGCATCGCAGAATATTTTTTTCTTCTGAATAAGCATACTGCTGAAGGAAAAAGACGCTCTGCGATCATCTTGCAGTATATTGAACAGAGTCGTAACAGAGGCAATTTCTCCTGATTTCGTGAAATCTTGAATTGTTCCTCTGCACATTGCAATCTGTGCGAAGCCGTTGCACCGCCTTCCAAACCGTAAAAACAAACTGGAATGTCTCGATACAGAAACTTATAATCCGCCAAAAACAATTTTCTGAAAAAATCGTAATCAGCCAACAACTTATATCTGGTATCAAACAAAAACGACTTCATAGTTTCTGTTCTGACCAGAACAGCCTGATGACAAAAGGCCATACCGGAACATTTCAACACATCAAGCGGATACGGAGTAAAACAGTAATAATCATTTTTGTAACGGGATACTGACTTTCCGTATACAACAGTTGTATTCTGCGGTACTGAATCTAATTTCATGGAACTCAACACCATGGGATTGCAGAACATATCTCCGGCATTCATAAAGATCACCCATTTGCCGTTACTCATCAGAGCTCCCTTATTCATAGCATCATAGATCCCATTATCCGGTTCCGAGATCCAACGCATCCTGCCGTCGGATTTTGATTCATATTCTTTGATGATATCGAGAGTTTTATCCTTGGAGTTGCCATCAACAACAATATATTCGACATTTACATTATTCTGTCCAATAACGCTGCGGATGGTGTCCCCAATCAGATTTTCTGCATTGCGAACAACAGTAATAACAGATACGGTTATATCATTCATCTGTTAGCCTTTCGGTAAAATATCCGCAATATCCGGGAATCAATGCTGTCATTTGAAAACCACCCGTTTAATACATGCTATACGCTGAAAAAATTTCAACTGAAATATAAAAAGATCAACTGACACTGCAAGGCAGCCCCCCAGTATCACAGCTGAAAAATTTCTCGATTTGAACAAACAGTTTATAACGGCAGTTTTATTTTCTTTTATCAACTGTTTTGAATCACCGGCAAATATAAAATCCAGTGGAAAATTGGAAACAATGCAATTCCGATAGATTTTTTCATAAATAGTTCTTGCCCGGAATACCGGGACATGATTTTCTGCAAGAAAATCGCTGCATCTTTTCAATATCCTTATATTATCACTTTGCAGTCTGAAACTCTTGCTGTTTATAATGGAACCGCCCCGACTGTTGTCATAGCAATAATATTGTTTCTCTGAAAACATGACCCGTGGATTGAATACAAACAATCTGAAACTGAAATCACTGTCTTCATGCAGTAAGTCTGGAACAAATTGCAAATTATTTTTCAGAAGAAAATCTTTCCTAAAAATAGCAGTACATGCTGACAGAGGAATTTGTTTTTCCAGAACTTCATCAAGCCGGATAACATCACTTGAAAATGGGGCTCCAAAATCATCATGACTCATATCCGGAAGCATCTTGTCGGCATGAAAATAGAGTACATCAATATCCCGGCAGCCACAAAGTTCCAACAGCTCAGCGGCCGCTTCCGGAACAATGGAATCATCAGAATCAACAAACCACACATAAGCACCTTGAGCATTAATCAAGCCTGTATTCCGTGTTTCTCCCAATCCCCGATTGATTTCGTGATTTATTATTTTTATCTGGTTCTGCCGGTGAGGATATTCCATCAAAATTTTTTCAAGTATATCAATACTTTGATCTTCGGTGCAATCATTGACAAAAACAAATTCAATGCCTTCCTTCATTGTCTGTTCAAACAACGAACGGGCACATCGATCTATGTATTCTTCCACCCCGTAAACGGGAATGATTATAGAAATACAAGGTTGTGTCATGACCTATCCTTAATGCTTTATTGAATTCTTCTCAAAAATACGGTATTGGTATAATAAAGCACAATATACACTTATTTTCAAGTTGATTTTTGAAAACAAGGGGGTTTTTACGGGCATTATCCATGTGACTCGGCCCGATGCGGATGACCATATCAGAAATGCTGTTTCGAAAAACGAAACGATTATGAAAAAACTTATCGTTTCAACAATTTTTTTCTGACGAATTCCATAATTATGCACAGCCAATATTTAGGTCTGGAAATAATTCCATATTGAAGCCGTATCTTGTACAATTCGTAATATGGGGTCACATCTGAGATACCGCCTGATGAAAAATTAGCCAGAATCGAATCGACCGGTACAAATCCGGCCCCTGCCTCAAAGAAACGAAGCAATAATTCGTAATCTGCCGCAATTTTATATTGAAGATCGAAGAGGCCGAATTTATCATAAGCATCCCTGCTGACAAAACAGGCTGGATGCAGCATACCACGATTTTTCAAACGGATATGATTGGAACGGATGACAGTAATTTCGCCCTGTTCATCAAGCTGACGGCACATACCGTAATATACATCAGCTTTACGGTCAGAATATGCCGCGATATTCTGCAAAGCATCAAATTCGTAATAATCATCGCTGTTGATTATTCCGATGATTTCTCCCTGTGCCATGCGGATACCCTTATTCATGGCATCATAGATACCATTATCCGGTTCCGAGATCCAGCGCATTCTGCCGTTGAATTTCGGCTCATACTCTTTGATGATATCAAGAGTTCCATCTTTGGAGTTGCCGTCGACCACGATATATTCATAATCGGTAAAGGTTTGATTCAAAACCGATTCAAAAGTTCTACGGATCGTTTTTGCACTGTTATAGCATACTGTAATTATCGAGATTTGCATAATTTTACATAGTCTTTATATAAGATCCAGGATTGAGAAGTTCTGTCAAAAACAAAGGCTGCCTCAGGTATTTTGAAACGCTTCTCCGCAAGAAGAATTATATTTTTAATTTTGGGAATGGAATATACCACTCGCAACAATCTGAACCACAATCGCCTGAAAATATTTTCTTCCTTTAAATGTTCTTTGATTGCCTGCATTGCTTCCTGAGTATACGCTTTGGCATTTTCGTAAGAAGCCTGTCCGGCGGAACGCATTCTGAATGCGGCTGTCAATGCAGAAACTGCATAACATGTTGTCAGTTTTGAAAAACGCAACCACAATTCATAATCTGAAGCCCAACGCAAAGAAGAAAATTTACCGCCTGCCTGTTCCCACAAACTGCGTTTAAAGAAACTTCCTTCCTGCTGAACATAGAAGGCCGCTCCGGCGATAAAATGCCGATACGACCATGTCATCGAGTGGACAGCATCAAAAAAAACATTTTTTTCGCTGACCAAACATATTTCTGCAATAAGCCATGAAACCTGAGGAAACTTTTCATAAATTTCATTCACGGTCGCAAAAGCAGTTGAAAAAAGCAGATCATCAGATCCCAGCCATGTCAGGATTTCTCCGGAACTCATGCGAAAACCTTTGGCTACAGCATCATAGATACCATTATCCGGTTCCGAGATCCAGCGCATTCTGCCGTTGAATTTCGGTTCATACTCTTTGATGATATCAAGTGTACTGTCTTTGGAGCCTCCGTCGACCACAATATACTCATAATCGGTAAAGGTTTGATTCAAAACCGATTCAAATGTATCCCGGATTGTTGCAGCACTGTTATAGCAGGGAGTAATTATTGAAAATTTCATTTTATCCTTCTTTCTGTTAAATTCAGCTCATTGCAAATAAAAGCTGCTATTGTATTTGTAACCATATTTATATTTACAAAACGGGCAATTTTACCACCAGCACGAACAATAACTCCGATAGGAAAACACCTCACCTTCCCGTCGGGCTCAGGTTGCAAATAAATAACCGGCGAACCACTAAAGCCACTATAGGAATCCCCCTGCCAGTTGGTGTCTTTTATGATATATTGATTCGGCCAACAGTCATCTTTGTCTAAAATACCGTTAAAACCTCTGGGCTGAAGATTGATAATTGGTTCTTCATAATCGACATAATTTTTCCCATCCGGAGCGTTATGCAAGGGAAAACCGATTGTTCGTAACTTGATTTTATTTTGTACGCCGAATCTCAGCAAAAAATCGATATCATCCTGATGAATAAGTTTTAAAGCCCGTTTTTTCAGACAGACATATTCAGTAGAATTCAATTTATCCTTATCAACCACCAAAACTGCAATATCTTCCCGCTCACTGTCAAGACTATTTTCCGTATTGCATTCCAAACAAAAAGAAAAAGGTATGTTTTTTTTACTTCCAAGTTGAATTGGGATTTGTAAACAACAGTTATTCTCTTCTTCCATTATTTTTTGAATACAATGTCTGGCTGTAACATAAAAGATATATTCGTATGGCGAAAATATTGCAAAGAAACCGGTTCCGTATAAACCGGGGAACTCTCTTGCTTCTCTCCATGTAATGATATTGGGAGATATACTTTCAAATGGCATGTATTGCTTTGTATTCAAAATAAAATCTCCATTTATGTATATTTTTCAACATCAAGAATTTTTTCATATAATGCCTCAAATTGCTTGGCGACACTCATGTGAGCAAATTAGCCTTTTTTTCTTAGGAACAGGAGATTTACTGTTGCTTGGAGTTGTAAGGAGTGTCTGGATCGAATGTTAACTCTCCCTCATGCCATTTCCCTCTTTGATCCATTGGGGGAAAATCCATGTATTTACTCCCGTATGAACGCTTTAAAATGGCATTATAATTACAAAAAACAGGAACTGTTAACATCTCAAATGGCATCTCGATAGTATCTTCAAACTCTTCCTTTCGCAAATAGTATTTTTCCATAAATTCTTCGTTGTGTGTAACTAATCCAAAACGCTCTGCTCTTTTATTAAAAAAGGTTAGAGTGAAATGATACATTTTCATTAAAGCACAACGACCAAGCAAAAGAAGAAGAAACTTCTTTATTCGAATCAAAAATTTTGTTCTTCCTGGGAGTGTTGCGATTGGTGTATGGTACATATTCCACAATTCATTAAATTTTCCAAGAAAATGTCGTTGTAAGCGTCTCAAAAAATTATTTTCAGGTATTCCATCTAATACAAATATATCAATGTATATTCCATTGTTGTAATCATTGGAATCTTGCCAAGTAATTCTTCCGGTTGTTTCACTGTTACGCAATCTTGCATAACCCAGCAAATAGAGCGGATCCGTTGATAAGGATTGAAAAAAATAAGGATAAGAGAATTCTTTTGGGGCAATTTTTAAAAGTTTTTCAAATTCTTGGCGGCTCATGCATACATCAATATCGTCATCCCATGGAATGAAGCCTTTGTGCCGCACTGCTCCAAGCAATGTCCCTGCAAATACACCAACTTTTATTTTATATTTTTTACATACTGCTAAAAATTCATTGAGCAAATCAAGTTCTACTGCATGTATCCTTTTTAATTTTTCAGGCATGAAAAATTCGCACTTTGTTTCAGGAACTAAAAAAGTTGCAGGCAATTTCAATTTTATAGGCAGAGGCTTCTTATTCATAATTATTTCATTTTTTTTGCAATGATTCTTACAATCATAGGTTTCTCGTCACCATAAGGAGCGAACAAATCTGACTCTTCTCTATAAACAATATCGAAACCGAGTTTCAAGAGCTTTTTCTGGAATTTCTCAGCATCCATATACCGACGGTAGTGATCTGTGAAGTTTTCGTTACTACTTAATTTTTCGCCAGTTTGCAAAAGAGGATCTTTGATGCTGCGGCTTTCGAAAAACACGCATCCGCCTTTTTTTAATGCAGTATATGCCCACACCAAAACTGCATCTTCCTGTTCTTCTGTCACACTGTGTATAGTAAAACGGCTGTATATAGCATTGTACTTTTCTTCTACTGAAAACAATTTTGAAAAGTCGCCGACAAAGAATTGTAATTTGGTGCTGGCATATTTTTTTTGCAAATACTCAATTTCGTTACATGCTAAATCATAAGCATCAACACAAATATTGTTCATACTGAAGTATACTGCATCTCTTCCATTGCCGCACCCAAGTTCACATAGCATTGCTTGGGGGGGTAAATGTTGCAAAACAAATTTTGCAAAAAGTGACGGCGCAAAAGGAACTGAATGTTCCGCCCAATACTTATTCCAATAATCATTTTCTTTACGAAAATCTATTTTCATTTATTCAGGCCTTTCGTTTAATCAAAATTTCGTATATTTCTTATTTTGAATAGAGTTCCCAAGCATGCTCAACTACACAAAGTGCTTTATTGATAGGGGATTTCTTGCTATGATAAATATCACCATGAATGATATCAAAAGAGAATGCATGGCTAATATGATCGGCAACATCTTGCTTTACGAAAAGCATGATATTGACATAATAACTCCCTTCACAAAGGGCAAAATCATTAGTTAATCTGAGTTTGATTGTCCCAAAAGAAGTCAGGGGAGGTATGTCATTTCTATGTGCCATTGAGTCTAAGAACATCACACATCCTGTAGCATAATTATAAAAACCAATTACAATTCTTGCTTCTGCTTGCTGAAGCTGTGAGGTGTAATCTATACACAAACAAAGTGGTGTACCCTCTTCAATAGTTTGTTCTTGATTTTCAAGATAGATTCTTTCTACTCTGATTTTCTGATTGCCTGTTCGAAATGAATAATTTGTGATTTGTCTTGCTGAACTTATGCTTTTCTGATATTCCTTTAATATGGGATCTATTTCAGAATCAAGAGCAATTTTTCCTTGTTGTAATAATATACCTTTGTTGCATAACTGCTTGATTGCCCCCATGTTATGGCTGACAAAAAGGATGGTGCGGCCTTGGGATTTGCTGATTTCATCCATCTTTCCGAGGCATTTTTTCTGGAATTCGGCATCGCCGACGGCGAGGACTTCGTCCACAACAAGTATTTCAGGCTCCAGATGCGCCGCTACTGCAAATGCCAAACGCACATACATGCCGCTGGAATAACGCTTGACCGGAGTGTCAAGGAATTTTTCCACTCCGGAAAAATCCACGATCTCATCAAATTTTTTCCTGATCTCAGCGTGTTTCATGCCCAATATCGCACCGTTGAGATAGATGTTTTCCCGCCCGGTCAATTCAGGATGAAATCCCGTTCCAACTTCAAGCAGAGATGCGATCCTGCCGCCAATGGAAATACGGCCTGTTGTAGGAGTTGTAATCTTACTCAAGACTTTTAAAAGCGTGGATTTTCCGGCACCATTGCGACCGATGATACCGACACGATCTCCCTGTTCAACTTCAAAATTGATGTCTTTCAACGCCCAGAATTCTTCTTTTTTGCCCGAACTCTTCTTCTTTTGAAAAGACGACATCAAAACATCGCTGAGTTTTTTATACCGTGAACACCCCTGCTGCTCCTCGTGCCCGATAATATAGCATTTGCTGATATCTTCAACTTTAATGATCGGCTTTGACATATTATTACACCTCAGATAAAATCAGCAAATTCAGTTTCCATGCGGCGGAACATCCAGAAACCACCGAATAAAAGTACTATCGCCCAAATAACCGTCGAAACCAAAGCAAACATCGGCAGAGAACTTCCGAAAAGACACCAGCGCATCCCTTCGATCACCCCCACCATGGGATTCAGCGAATAGATCATCTGCCACTTGCCGGGAATCGAAGATATGGAAAATCCTACCGGTGATAAATACAAACCCGCCTGAACCACAAATGGCACGATATAACGGAAATCACGGTATTTTACATTCAAAGATGCTACGAAATAAGATACTCCCAAGCCCAACATGGCACAAAGCAGCAGGAAAAACGGTACGAAAATGATCCTCCAGCCCGGTAAATACATTTTCCACGCAAAAAGCACTACCGCTATCCCGCAGGAAATAAGAAAATCTACAAAATGCACCACCATGGCAGAAGTGGGAATGATGATCCGTGGAAAATATACCTTGCTGATGAGTTTTTCATTGGAAATCACAGAATTTCCACCCGAATTCACCGTCGAAGAAAAAAACTGCCACACCAGAGTCCCGGCCAGAACCATGAGGATATAAGGCACTCCGCCCGAAGGTAAGCCGGCGATCTTGCCGAAAACAACTGTGAATACGACCAATGTCATCAGCGGCTGTATAACAGCCCATGCTATCCCGATGACCGTTTGTTTGTACCGGACCAGAATATCCCGCTTCGCCAATATCCAGAAAAGCTCACGATATTCCCAGATGTCTTTCAAATACAATCTGGTTGCTCTGCCGGCTTCTATGTATGTTTGATATTCTTGCTGCATAACTTCCTCAATATCTTATTTAAACCATAATATAACATTCCATTCAGCCAATTACAAGAGAACAGGTGATTTTTTTCGGAATTATTGCCGCTTAACATTAAACTTGAGGGAAGATTTACTTGACTTTTCGGGTCTGTTATGCTATATTCATTAACGGATACACCAGGGTCGGGTGTTTATATCGCGAAAGGAATAGATTATGTTTGGTCAGGAAATTTCATCGTTTTCGTTTTGGTGCGTAGCCCTCATGATCTGCATCATATTGCTGGTCATGCTGGGACAGGTTTCACGGTTTTATGCCAGACTGCGGGACTTCTGCAAAGAAGCCGATGCTCAGCAGCTCGCCCTTAATGCTCAGTTGAAACAACTTCAGGGAACTATGTCCGAGATCCTCGGCGAACTCAGACGGGGCAACCGCCTTTCCAATGAAATGCTGGAACTCAAACATGCCGAACTGACCGGCGATTTCGAAATCGTCGAAGAACCCGTCGCGCCTCCCCCCAGTATCAAAAAGAATGTGCCCGAAGTTCCGGAAGTCAAGTCCGCCCTGCCGGGTGAAGCTCCCAAAAGTTTTCCGAAACTTTGAGCATGGGAAGATCTTCAGGAGAGAGGTGAAAAATGTACAAAGACAGTGATTACGCTCCCAAATCCGGTGCCGGAGAATTTTTCAATACTTCTGTCAGAAGCGGAAATGTCCAGAATTCATTCATCAACCGTGTTTTCGGCTGGATGTTCGCAGGGCTGGCCCTTACCGGTGCAGTTTCATGGTACCTCGGTACTTACTGGGCCGAAAAGATCATCATGTACCGCAAGGCCTTTATCGTTCTGGCCATAGCCGAATTTCTCGTGGTCATCGTAATGACGGCCGGATTGAGAAAGTTCAATGCCATGGTGGCAGCTCTGTTGTTCGGCGTTTTTGCGCTCCTCAACGGCATAACGCTTTCGTGGATCTTTATGGCTTACAGTACCGAAGTCATTGCAGGCACATTCTTTGCCACCAGCGGTACATTCGGAGCCATGGGACTTTACGGATATCTCACCAAAAGGGATCTTTCTTCCGTAGGTTCGCTCTGCACCATGGGACTTATCGGCCTGATCATCGCTTCTCTGGTCAATATGTTCTGGTACAACCGTACCGCTGATCTGATCATAAGTTATATCGGCGTGCTGCTGTTTGTCGGACTTACCGCATGGGATGTCCAGAAAATAAAACTTCTGGCAATGGAGTGTGCCGCAGGGACCATCGACCGCAGAGAAGCAAAAAAATATGCCATCCTCGGTGCTCTCGAACTCTATCTTGACTTTATAAACCTCTTTATATTCATACTCCGCATCGTCAACGGCGGCCGTAAATAGATCTTATGAAAATCGTTATCAGTGCCGGGCCGACCAGAGAATTTATCGACCCTATCCGTTTTATCAGCAACTCCTCAAGCGGACAGATGGGGTATGCTGTTGCTGCTGAAGCACTCCGCAGGGGGCATGAAGTCGTACTGGTTTCCGGGCCGGTCGCCATAAAGGCTCCTGAAGGAGCAGTTTTGATCCCGGTGGTTTCGGCAGCAGATATGGCAGAAGCCGTCAAACGGGAATTCGCCGCTGCAGACTGCTGCATCATGAGTGCTGCTGTCGCTGATTACCGTCCGGCAAAAATCCTCGACCATAAGATGAAAAAAAGCCCCGGAAACATGGTCATCGAACTTGAACGCACCGAAGATATCTTAAAAGCTCTCGGTGAGGTCAAACGCCCCGGACAGCTGCTGGTGGGATTTGCCGCTGAATCCGAAAATCTGCTGGAAAATGCCGCCGGAAAACTCGCCCGGAAAAATCTTGACTGGATCGTGGCCAATAATATTTCAGACGGCTTTGCCAAAACTACCAACGCCTGTATCCTTTTGGGGCGCAACGGAGAAAAGATCCCCTTTTCGACCCGGCCCAAAACAGAACTTGCCGCCGCGCTGCTCGATGCCATAGGCATTTGAACCGGATTGCCGTAACAGCGGCAAGTGCTTCAGGCTTCTACCTGACCTGGGCAGCAAGTGCTGCCAATCCGGCAAGGGTGTTCTGCAGTTCTTTCTGACCTTTTTCAATATCAGGAGCATGATTTTTCAGCGGGGAAAAGTGAAAATCATCCGCGATTTTCCGGATCTGTTCCGCCAGACCTTCTTTGAAGCTGAACTGTTTCCGTACACCGGTACGCAAGTTTTCTTCAATATTGCTGCTGATGAGTTCAAATTCTCTTGCATAAAGTGATTTCATCAGTTCAAACTGCCATGAACGGCAATAACTGTTTTCTGCGTTGCCTTTGAGTGAAGACTCCAACTCCCTGTTGCAGGGATGTTTTTCCTGAAACTGCTTCAATGACAGATAAATGGAATAGTCCGGACTGGATTCCAGGATCCCGGTAAAATACACATATATCTTTCTGATACGGCCGATAAGTTCCATGATACTGCCGCTGTTGTCTGTGCCATTGCACCACTTATCATAAGCAAAGGCAAGGGAAAACAGTTCATACAGCAGCAATCTTCCGGCACAGCTGCGGGCAATGTCGGTGATGTCACGGCGATGAAGTTCATCTTCGGCCGCAAAGGGCAATTCTGCTGCAAGCAGCGACAACACCGCCGGGATATTTTTCACATTTTCCCGGCAGGAAGAAGTAAATTCTTCTTCCAGCTGCAGTATGATCTTCTCCGGAGTATCGAAGATCTTGGAAATTTGAAACTGCAGTTCCTGATAGAAAAAATAGTATTTCTCACCGGGACCGATGAAATGGCGCATCGCCAGCACCGGAAGAAATGTCTGCCAGATTTTCAGCATGGCAGAAAAACGCTCCGCCGGATAACGGCCGGAAACAAATTCAGGTAAAAAGGAGTTGATATCCCGTTTTTCAGGTGTGGGCGACCAGGAGTTTGCGCCGGTATACTCCAGCATCAGAGTATCGCTGTGTGAAGTTTCCGGCCACATGACCATGCCCTTGCACATGGGATCTCCGGCGGCGATCTCAAGCCTTTGGCGGATCATATCGTAATTTCCCCTTATATCGGAATTGGGTTCATAGGCATGAAAGATCCCGAATATCCAGGGGAATTCACCTGTGATCCCCCAGCGGGTAAAGTTATTTTCCAGGTTTCCTGTTTCGGCGGTGTAATCCAGCACAAGGGTATTGCCGGGATTCAATTCCTTCAGCAGAGTTTTTATTTCGTCTGCTGTCCAGTGCATGGCAAAGTCCCAGCTGGCGATCATAAGCGGAGCGTTGGGATATCTTTCCCGCAGGCGGCTGATGAAACGGCGGTAGGTGTAGAGTTTCATCTCATGATTTTTGCGGAGATCTTTGAAACAACGCCTTTCGGCAAGGCCGATAGTATGGAACAAATCGGCTTTGCCGTAATTTTCGATATGGGTATAAGTAAGTTTCAGATAATTCTGCAGATTTCTTTCCCTGCGGATATCCCAGACCAGATGTATATCTTCAGAATTTCCCACACTTTGAGGCAGAAATCCGGGCTTCTCATGCTCAAGAAATTCCCTGGGCGTGGGAGTGTACCAATGGGTCACGGTGCCGATATCCTCCGGGTGCATCAGATCACGGTCAAAAGCATATTTCAGAACTTTTTTCCGTAATTTGCCGCGATATTTCAAGTTCCAATCCGGCGCAAGATCGGTGTAAGAACGCACATGATCTGCCTTTTTTTAATGCAACGGCGGATAACTTGCAGATTCCGGAAAAGCCTTTTGGAAAAGATCATCATATCCGGTACGGAGCATGAAAAAATTGAACCGTTTTTTCAAACACCAGTCGATTTCCTGCTGCCAATCCTCAAGATCCCAGTGTTTTGCCTGAAAACGTTTCAATGAACGGTGGGCAAAATAACGGATCCCGCGGTAGAGAAAACGGGGCTTTTCATAAATATCCCAGTTTTCAAGGGAAATATCTTCTCTGCGGGGGATCCGGTCGCCGTCCCAGAAATAACGGCATCCGGCAGATTCAAAAAAGTGATATATTCCGTACATTACCGCCCGGTTCCGGCCGCCTGCAATGAAAAGAAGACGGCGTTTCCCGTCAGCGGCGGAAACGATCCGGTATTCATCGCTCCCGGAAGCGATCTTTAATGGAGCGATCGTCTGATCCTGTATTTTTTCGTGAACAAAAAAATTGTCGCTGTCTGAACCGAGAATTATCATATCTTTGCTTTTGGAAGGACGGGTAACGGTCCGCAGAGATACTCCGGTCATCCGGCGGTAAAATGAAACAAATTCTTTGGCCGCGATTCTAAAAAATGGTATGCCGGAGGGGATCAGGAGCACCGGCGCAGCTGTTTTATCTGCAGAAACAGTCATAAATTCATTTCCTTTTGTGCGAGCGTTCTTTTATTTCACCGGCAGTCAAAGCACGGCCGTGGTATGTCACATCACCGATCTCGCCCCGGAAAGAATATATTTCAGATACATGGGCGGCAAGGGAACCGACAGCAAGTTTTATGTTGTTGAAAAAGGAATTTTTTCCGGGATTGGCCGCATATTTCAACGGACCTTCAGCAGCGGCCATTTCTTTGCCGTTGATGAAAAAACGGCAGAAGCCGTCAGCAAATGTTACTGCCAGATGAGTCCACTCCGGCACAGCCTTGCTCCCTTTGCAGATGAAACGGGTGTTCCTGTCAAAAAGTACCAGTTGCCAGAAACCGTTTTCATATTCGATCATCAGTTGTTTGGTATGCAGTACGCCGCTGCGTCTTTTGCCGTTTCTTAGGGGAAATTCTTTGGCAGCGGCCGGTTTTACCCATATTTCCCATGTGCCGGATTCCAGCGGGTAAGGGGCTTTGATATTGATTTCGCCGTGACTTTTGGCTTTCTGCAGTACCATACTGTCTGCCTTTATTACGGCATCAAAAAGTTTCATATCGTTGCCGTTTCCGGAGGAGTCTTTGAATTTATCTGCGGCGCGCCAGCGGCCGACCAATGCCGGGGTCGGAAGCGGTTTTGTATTGGCCGGCAGATGGCGTTTACGGTAACTTGCGGCTGAATCGGTATACTTCGGTGCATCCGGCGGCAGCGCAGACTTGCTGACCTTGAAATCATTTTTTATCTGCCGGCGGGAGAATTTTTTTATGCCGCTGCAATCGACGACCAGTATTTCAGCCGGAGCAAGGGTGAATGTGTATTCATCGCTGCCGTTTTTGGCAGTTTTGACCGGTTTTGCATTTTTTCTCAACTCACGGACCTTTGCTCCGCGGGGGAGCGTAAGTGTGACCCTGGAAGTGTGTTCCATGTGGAATATTTCTTTGGATTCCCAGGGGCGTTTCACGATACCGCGGTTGTTTATCAATATGACTTTCCAGGTATTGTCCGCCATGATGTTGAAAAGGAATTCGCAATCCCCTCTGACCTTTACCGGCAAAACTTCATCCTGAAGTTTTTTGAGCATACTTATCAATTGCTCCGGAGCCCGCAGCCGGTTGGTCATGGTACGCCAGAAAGGAGATGCTGTCAATATCACATTGCCGTTTCCGTAAGAATGACACACGGCAAGGGGAAGTCCGTCTGATGTTTCAAGCATGACCCGGCTCTGCTTTCCGGGAGTCAGGCGGTGTATGCGCAAGTTGTCCCGGACAGTTGTTCCGGCACTTATTGATGCAGGCAGAAACTTTTTGTCAGCGGTGAAAAAGGCCGCCTGTCCGGTGGAAAGTACCAGTGTGCCGCCTGCTGCCACATATTTTTTCAATGTGTGGACCAGTTCAGCGGTCAACTCCAGATCGTCTATCATAAAGACTGCCGCATATTTTTCCAGTTGTCCTGCAGATACCGCCTTGTTTATCAAGGGATTCGCCACATAAATATCAAAAATATCACCCAGCGGAGAGTTGCGGAGATTGCCGCTGGATACCGGATCATCAAAGGAACGCACATCGTAACGGGGACTTACCGCCTGCATGAAGTATTCTGTCATGTATTGGGGATCACGGGCAGGGAACAAACTGTACCAGGTTCCCCAGTAATCCATAAGCCGCACCCACATATCATTGCCGTGTTTCCGGTCGGCCAGCATCAGGAACGGGGTGTAACATTCGCCGCGGCGTCCTTCGGGACTGGAACTCCAGTCAAAAATTTCTTTTATGGCTTTGCCGTTTCCAGTCAATTCATATTTACCTTTTGAATTCCTGACGGCCTGTCCGTAAGGCTGGCTTTCAAAATCGAGGAAATTGTTGCCCATATAGTACGAAAGATAATAGTTCCGCAATCCCAGCGAAGGCGGCATGCCGTAGTCAAGTCCGAATACCGCTTTTTTGCCTTTTATCCTGCTGTCCGGAGCATAATTCAAAGCATAATAGGCCGTATATACCAGCATTGGGACTCCGAATTGCCTGGAAGCTCCGCGGGTATACATGAGAGTATTGCGGTGAGGATGTTCCTTATTTTCCTGAGTAAGTTCGACTCCGGAGATCCTGCCGCCGAAATCGCATCCCATGTGCATGAAGTTGATCTGACCGCTCAAACCGTAGACATTACTGCCGAAAAGATCGGTATGCATTTTCCAGAAGGTGTGAAAATTTTTCAGCAAGCCTTCTTTGCCGCAGGGAATATTTATAAAGGGGCGCAGATCCTTGAATCTGTCACTCGAAGGCCGCATGAGAGTCTGAAAAAAATTGGAATCCCATTCTGCCAGACGGAATCCCATAAAAGACTCCGGATAGGTCTTTTGTATCGCATCAAATGAAGCCCGGTCGATATTTTCTCTGCGTACTCCCAGCAGACTTCCGAGAGCAAAACGAAAAGGCGGTTCAACATAAAAAGGATATTTTTTCAAACGTTCTTTTTCATGAGGATAAAAACGCAGTCTGGTTATGGAGCAGACCGGAATTTCCGACTCCAGGAGCAAAACTGCTTCAGAAACAGGTTCGTCGAAGACGATTTCTATCAGATCATTGCTTTTTTTCACTTTGCCCGTCTGCGGCAGCGCGATCTTCACATCTTTTATTTTGCCGCCCGCCTTTATACCGTGGAAAATTTTCAGGGAGCTGAACTTTTTGTCCGGAACGACCCGCACTCCGGCACGGAAGGCTGTATAACGGCGTTTTATGTCTGTAAGCGGGGCTGAAATCACTCCGGCGGTATCCTGATTGCCGTCATAAATATATTCCGGAGTCTGAAAAATCACCTTTTCATCGGAACTGCCGGGGAGTACCTTGCCTTTTACCGGTCTGCCGGAATCGTCAGATAAGCGGATCTCTCTGACTGCAATGGTACGCATGGTATAAAAATTCTTCCATTTTACAAGCGTCTGCACATGGGAAGAACCGGATTCCCGGACAAAGGGTTCATTTTTCAGCCCTTCAAGGGTCAGCCATGCCGGATTCAGCAGCAGCCAGAATTCTTTTCCCATAAACGGGTGTTTCTTCCAGATAACTCCGGCGGAACGGAAGGGATCGGCGATCCAGTTTGAAGCCGCAGCCAATGTACACGACAGTACCAATACTGACAAAAATATTCTTTTCATGGCCGCTTCCTCAAATAAAATCACTGTCCGAAACCCATGCCTTGCGGTCAGTATTCGGGTGAACAGCTTTTACATGCAGATCAAAAAACAGCATATTGGTATTTCTGTTGTGGGCATAACGCACCCAGCCGCCGCCGGCCGGATAAGTGGTGATCCCGGCAGCGTTGAGATGCTGTCCTTCGTAACGGAGATAATTGGCGGCAAAATAAGTGTAACTCGCCCGATCCATTTTCATCATCCAGTTGTTGTTATCCCCCAAAAGGATCTTGGAACCGGGATTGGTGACTCTGGGGAAAAATCCCCGCAGGCCCCAGTCTGTTTCCGACGGCCGGATAGTCCGTCCGTAACTGTTGTAGATATCGGTTTTGCCTTCCTGCAGTGTAAAGTAAGGCATCTTGGGGCACAGGGAACTGTAATTCCAGTTGCCGGTTCCGTCATCAGGCAGACCGCCGTAGTTGCGGTATGCCGGATTGGTTCCCCACAAACGGCGGGCGGTATCTGCTCCGCCGGTCGCTTTGGTATAGTACATGAGAGTCGGCATCAGGTGACGGTTGTCGGCCTGATAAAATGATTCTATAGCACCGAATTGTTTCAGGTTGCTGGAGCATTTTATCGCTTTAGCAGTTTCCCTTGAACGGCTCAACGCCGGCAGCAGCATGGCGGCAAGAATAGCGATGATGGCAATGACCACCAGCAGTTCGATCAGCGTGAATAAATATTTTTTTTCTGCACGGACATTCATAATGTTCCTCCCTCAACGGTTGAAAATCAAAAAAATACATAACACCTGCAACGGTTTAATGTATACTTGCATCAAAAAAAATACCATGACCGAAAAGCACAAAAGCATAGCAGAAATAACTGTATCTTAATTCTTTTTGACATTATGGATTTGCATTGTTTAAAAAACATGATATATTTTCAACGCCGTAATTTTTATCAGTATGACCGAAGTTCGAATGTAAGTTATGAAAAAGAATTCCGTAAAAGGCAGAGCACTTGAAAAATTGCGAAAAGCAACTCTGAATTTACGCATCCCGGAAAAATTTGATTATTATTCATCCGGGATAGAGAGCAGCAGTTTCTTTATTCCGGACAATATCCACATCTGGCATCACCGCGGAAATCTTCAGGGAAACACCCCGAAACAACACTCCCGTTATGTATTGAAGATAGTTCTTTCAGGAAACAATATTTCAGTTCTTGACGAACATGTCCTGAAACTCAACGCCGGTCAGGCTGTGTTGATCTTTCCGCATCAGCGGCACTGGAACCAGCAGCCGGCAGTCACTTCCACGCCGCCGGAATTTCTGCTGGTAAATTTTCTGGCTCATCCTTTTTCCGGAACTTCTCCGGAACTTCTTAAAAACCGGCTTATTGAACTTTCGGCGGGCGATATTGCCGTAATCATGCAGCTGCTGGAGTCTGAACAGGAGTCGGAAAAAATGGATCATCGTGATACCGGAATGCTTCTGGCGTGGCTGCTGCACCGGTTCCGGCAGAGATTTCAGGATGAAACCGGTGCAAATCCAAGTGACGGTTCCGTTCAAAAAAGGATCGATGACTTCATCCGCTGCAATTTCAAAAAACACCTTACATTGCAGATGATATGCGATAAATTCAATATCAGCCGTACCACTCTGCAGCGTATTTTTGCCGCAGGATCTTCCAGACGCACTCCGGGAAAACAGATACGGCAATTGAAACTTCTGGAGTCGCTGGAATGGGTCATGCATTCAGAAAACTCCATCAAAGAAATAGCTTTGTTGAGCGGATATTCGGATCAGTTTTCATTCAGCAGGGCATTCAAAAAAATGTTCGGCCTTTCTCCGCTGCATCTGCGTGAAACAAAAAAATTGCCCGAATAAAATAATGCGCCCCTGCTGCAGATTTTACAGCAGGGGCGCATCTTTCAGTTGATAAATTTTACTCAGCCAGCAATTTACGGACAGCTGCGAGTTTCACACAGACGCAGAAAAGCTCCATAGCCACAGCCAGTTCCTCAATGGGAGGAAAGGTGGGGGCAATACGGATATTCCGGTCGCGGGGATCGTTTTTATAGGGGAATGTGGCTCCGGCTCCGGTCATGGCAACTCCGGCTTCTTTGGCCAGACGGATCGTTTCTCCGGCGCATCCGTCCATGGTGTCGAGGGCCACGAAATAACCGCCTTTGGGCTTCTGCCATGAAGCAAGACCGGTACCGCAGAGTTCTTTTTCAAGAGTGTTGAGCACCAGTTCAAACTTCGGACGGAGCAATGCCGCCTGGCGTTCCATTTGTTTTTTCAGTCCTTCCGCGTCTTTCAGGAACTGCAGAGTACGCAGCTGGTTGAGCTTGTCATGACCGATGGTCTGGATCGTCATGCGCTTCAGTACCTCGGCACAGTTTGCGCTGCTTGAGGCCATCATGGCGACTCCGGCACCGGGATAGGTGATCTTGCTGGTGGAAAAGAAATAAAGGACCCGGTCGGGATTGCCGTACTTTTCACATTCGGCAAAAATATCCTTCAAAACCACCGGCTCATAGAGGTGGTGGACTCCGTAGGCATTGTCCCAGAAGATACGGAAATCCGGAGCGGCGCACTTCATGGAACTCAAACGGGTAACGGTTTCGTCGCTGTAGCATATCCCTTCGGGGTTGGAGTAGAGGGGAACGCACCAGATACCTTTGACCGCATCATCTTCACTGACCAGTTTTTCCACCATATCCATGTCAGGCCCGGTGGGAGTCATGGGAACAGTTATCATTTCGATACCGAATTCACCGGTAACAGCGAAGTGACGGTCATAACCGGGAGCAGGACAGAGAAACTTGACCTTGGGGAGCTTGCCCCAGGGGGTGCAGTTCTGAGTTCCGAAGACCATAAGACGCATGATGCTGTCGTACATGAGATTCAAACTGGAATTGCCGCCCACGATGATATTTTCGGGAGCAATACCCAGCACATCTCCGAAAAATTTACGCATTTCAGGAAGTCCTTCAAGACATCCGTAGTTGCGGCAATCGGTTCCGTCTGCGGCAAATTTGGGGTTGGCAGACTCAAGAATGGAATCGCTGATATCCAACTGCTCTGCGCCGGGTTTGCCGCGGGCCATGTTGAGTTTCAGATTGCGGGCCTGAAACTCACCGTAAAGTTTTTCAAGTTCACAGCGCACCCCGGCAAGTTCTTCCCGGCTCATTTCAGAAAAGTTGCGGTTTGCCATATTTATTCCTCATTGTTATATAGGATGTTACACATTTTTCACATTGACACAAGCGCATAATATAGCACTTGTATACACTTATTGCAAGACCGTAAAAAGGAAATTTTTTTCATTTTTTTACACAAAAGTCCTGCTTGTTCAATATGGCAAACTTTTGTTCATTTTGTTAAGCAGAATCTTCAGAAACAGAGCGCAGCGATACCCAGAAGTGTCAATACAAAGGCGATCATCTGCGGTACATTCCGCTTTTCCCGTAAAAATGTAAAGGCGTAGAATTCAAATCCGGCGATGCCTGAGGCAACCACCAGCGGATATGCTATGGCTCCGGCTCCCGCGTCGGCGAGCAGATTCATGCCGGGGTAGAGCAGAAAGATCGAAGCCAGTATTTCAAATCCCTGCAGCACGAAACAATAGATCCACATGGAACTGTTGCGGATATTGGCTCCCATGGCTTCTTTAAGATGCTTGCGCTGCAGTATGAGAGTGCCTCCCACAGTTCCGGCGGCAAGGCCCATGGCAAAGAAAGCCGACCGCCAGATACTTGAAACAGATGCTGCTTCCGGAAAATAAGAGGGCAGATTGCTGAGCAGCTGGGCGATACCTGTGGAAAGAAATGACAGGAAGGCAAAAAGTTTCCAGGTGCCTTTCCCGGAAGCGTTGCCTTTTTGCATCCCCAATATGATCAATGCTGCGATTATGCTCAAAGCACCAATCAGGTTGAACCATGTGCATCTGGCATGAAAAAACAGCACACCTGCAACAAAAGGAAAGATGAAGGAAGTCTGGATGAGGCTCCACACGATACCGTTGGGGCCGGTTTTCATGGCTCTCGACATAAGGTCAAGCTGAACAAAATTGAGAATACCGCAGACAAAAAGAGCTCCGAAAGTGATCCAGAATTCTTTCGGAGGACATTGTCGGGGAAAACCCTCTGCTGCTCCCAGTGCAGTACATGCGGTGATCGCCACAAGGGAACTGAAAAAGAGCATTACCCCTACATCGACATTTTTCCTGGGAGCCCGTCCCATGACGATCCCGAAACTTGTCCAACATAAACCGACTATGATCATATAAGATATGCCGCGCAAAAGTTCCATTTTCAAATCACTCCTCAAAGATGTTTTCGCCAGGTTTGACCGGATAGGATCTGCCATTGACTGTAAGGGTATATGGAGCATTGGACCTCACCGTAACCGTTCCGTCTTTGTAAACGGCATCTGTCACCACATTTCCGAAGGAATAATTGGCAACGCCTACAGCTCCTTTGATTACCGGCGGCAGATTCCAGCTGAGTGTATTTTTGAATGCGTCCGCTCCGGTAAGTCCGAATACCGGGGAGTTCGAGTTTGCCGTAAAGTTGAAACGGTGCCAGATCTTCTTTCCACGGTTGAACACCCATTTTCTTTCTTCCTGATCTTCGTTGCGGCTGTCCGGCAGAAATCACCTGATGCGATTATTGAATCCGGAGCCCGCGCTATGTTGAAATATGAATATAATATACATGACAAAGAGAAATTTTTCAATGTAAAAAAATGCCGGGGATGCCGAAAAACAGCAGCTTTTGTACTTGAGTTATTATTCCAAATCGCACCGTCAATACTACTGTGATTTGCTGAACGGCATCTGTAAAATATGTCAGAAATGAGCAATAACGCCTTTTCCCCGGCTTCATGTTTGTTTGCCCAAATCCGGACAAAAAAAATGGTCGACCATTTTCGCTTAAATGGGAAAATTCTCCCAAGCTCAAACGGTTGCAAGTTAATATAAAATGGTTATCGCTTCGTTAAATAGCGAAAATATCTCTGTTTTGCTTATTCTTTGAAACAGAGAAAAATTTTCAGCTCTACCGAAAGGACTTTTTCTCCGAAACAAACGCAAAATGCCCCGAAAAATAGTTGCACCAGCGACTTTTGTTCTAAAAATAAAAAACAGAATTTCAGACAGTCTCAATGGTCGTATCTAAAATTCCGTATACACTGCAGATTCGAGGATTTGAATACAAACTATTCAGCATCCAAATCAAAAAAATCGCCGCCGCCATCCAAGAGTACTCAAACAGTCATTACCAACATTATGGGAAGACCAGAAAAAGATGTTTGATATAGAAT
>JAFVRT010000006.1 GCA_017504125.1 Lentisphaeria bacterium | reverse complement strand
CACAGTTCAATATTCAAGTTGAAAAATTTTCTTTACGCCATTTTGCACCTTACCGTTTTTTATTTTTTTATCCCTTATTATACTAATTTTATTTGACAAACAGCCGTTTCAGCGTTATATTTACGGTAAAACATATAATTTTTTCAATGGAGGTAATTTTTATGGAAATCGAACTGCTTCTTGATACTCTGGAAGAAAATATGATGAAAACCGAAGAAGCGTTGAAAAACGCTTTCAGCGCATTGCGTACCGGTAAAGCATCCCCGGCACTGGTGGAAAATATTACTGTGGATTATTACGGTGCCCCCACCCGGATCCGTGATATGGCCAACATCACAACTCCCGAACCCCGTCTGCTGGTGATCCCGCCCTGGGATGCTTCTGCGGTCAGCAAAGTGGAAAAAGCTCTTATCGCTTCCACCCTCGGCATCACTCCCGTAAGCGACGGTAAAACTCTCAAACTCCCAATTCCGGAGTTGAGTCAGGATCGCCGTCAGGCTTTGAGCAAACAGGCCAAAGTCGATACCGAAGAAGCCAAGGTCGCTCTGCGCAATATCCGCCGCGACGGCAACGATACCGCCAAAAAGGCTGAAAAGAACGGCGAACTCACCGAAGACGAACTCAAGAAAATGCTGGATGATATCCAGAAACTCACCGACCGTTACATCGGTATCCTTGAGAAAATGTTCGCTGACAAAGAAAAAGATTTGATGACTCTCTGAGATGGATCAGTCAAACTCCAGCAACGCCGGAACTGCTATATTCCGGCGTTTTTTTATTAAAATCCTGTGGATAACTGCTGCAATGGCCGTTTTATTGCGGATCGGTACGGCATTGGAGTTCTCTGTTATCAACGGCGGCATAAACAATATGCTGGCTCCTCCGGCGGTTTCCGATCTGCACACCTATATAAAACTTGGCCGGGAGATCGCCCGCGGAACATGGCCTGCTGAATTTTATTATCAGCCCTTTTATTACGCAGTATTTCTGCCCGTCATCTACCTGTGTTCCGGCTTTTCATTGTGGGCGGTGATTTTTATTCAAGCTGTTCTCGGCGGCATGACCACATTTATCGCCGGTTTGACCGCAAAAGAGCTTTTCGGCCGTACTGCCGGAGTCATTGCCGCGATTTTTACTGCAATTTCCACCCCGCTGCTGCTCTATGCGCCATTTCATCAAAATGAAACTTTGCAATGTTTCAATTTGACTCTGCTTTTTTATTTGCTGCTGAAAGCAATCCGGAAAAAAAACCTTCTGCTGTGGTCTGCAGCCGGTCTTGTTGCCGGTATCGCCACTCTCACCAGAGGAAATATCCTGCTTTTCATCCCGTTGATACTTCTGGCCCTGTGGCTGCAGAACCACCTGGCATGGCAGAAAAAGGCTGTTTTTTCAGTTGTGCTGCTTTTTTTATTCGTATCAGTCCAACTTCCATTTATCATTTACAACACCAGAGCCAAAAACAGATTCACCGGTCCAAGTACTGCTGCCGATGCGGTACTGGCTCTGGGCAATACTCCGGAGTCCCCTCCCGGCGGCCGCAATGCCTTTCTTCCGGCAGGCCCCATGGAGTATCCTCAAAGTTTCCATGATTTTATGGCCAATACCGCAAAAGGGATCTCTGTTCCACGGCAGATGCTGCACTGGATGCTGAAGGAACCGGGGGCATTTTTTGAACTGCAGTTCCGTAAACTGCTGCTTTTCTGGGATGGCCGTGAATTGCCCAACAATGTTTCTCTTTACGGCGAAGGGACTTATTCTGTGCTGCTCCGTTTGCTGATTCCGGGGAGATCCCACTTTATCCTTACCTTTGCGCTGGCGGGGATGCTGTTTTTTATTCCCGGCATAAAAAGGAAAGAGTTCCGCAACCGCACATTACTTTATGCTTTTGTCATACTTTACTGGGGAGCGATCGCTGTGTTTTATATTCTTTCCCGTTTCCGTGCGCCCGTTATCCCGTTGATGACGGTCTTTGCCGGAGCGTTTATAAGTACCATACTTCTGCGCTGGAAAAAGTGGGATCGCCATAAAAAATATCTGGCTGTGCTTGCTGCTGCCTCAGGCTGTTTTCTAACCGTGGGCGCGTATGATTTTTATGCTGACAACTTTGAACCGGCTGTCATGCGGTTGTGCCGCAGTAAAGGGACTGTTCTCCACAATGCAGTAATAGATCACGGTCCTTTCACCTGCGGTGCATGGCAGCTTGCCGAAATTACTGCGGGAACCCGGATAAGCAAGATCTTCTGTGCCGCAGACACCGGAAAAATCCAATGGACATTACAAAGTCAGAATTCCGGTACGCTGTTCTTCAAAGTAAACGGAACTGAAATGCTCAAAAATCTCGAAACCGGCATGAACAAGATCGAATTCCCCGCTTCAGCCAATACCGAACTTGAAATACTCTCTGTTCCAGCCGGAACTGCTGCGGTATTTGACGGCAGAAGGGATTACGGACGCTCCGGACTCAATGGACAAAAGATACCCGGAGAATGGATCATGCGATTTTATTTCCGGTGAAATCTTGCAAAGTTTTCCCGCAGCTCCCGTCCTCCGGTCAGGTGGGATCCGGCCAGATAAACCGCCGCGAAGACAGTTCCGGCAACAGCCAGAGCTGAAAAATCGGCGATCCTTCCGGAACCGTGATAGCACTTCACCAACAAAACATTG
>JAFVRT010000089.1 GCA_017504125.1 Lentisphaeria bacterium | reverse complement strand
GCTGGCTAAATACGAGTGTCAGACTGCTCTTCTGAACGGAAAAATATATGCCCTGCTGCGTGGAGCTGACGGAGATGATTTTTTTGTTGCTGACGAGGATGAATGGATTTTCCGTTCCATTGGAAAAATCGGGATCGCTGAAACGCGTCCTCAACTTATGACCTATGGAAAACATCTGCTTATTGCCTATTCAAAAAACGATGTTTTGCCCAATAAGATCAGAAACGGACGCAATAATATCAGGATCATAACAGGAAGCGGTGAAGATCTTTCAACTTTCAAAGAAGTTTTTTATGCAGTAGATGAAATGGGGATCGTCTATTATGATATCGTGAATTGCAATGGGGATCTCTATATGATCTGGAGCAACAGCGAACGGTTTCCGGATAAAAAAGTCTGGGGTGTCTTGCAGGGGAAAGATACTCTTTACTGTTCGCTTCTGGCCAGCCGGAAGAAGGTTGTCGGAACGGTTCTGTAATGATTTCTGCAAACGCTGATGGGCGTTTGTATTGAGTTCTGATTTGCCTGATTTTTACTGAAATAAAGCGGGGCGGGGTTTCATGATTTTTTCAAAGCGGAAGAATCCGGAAGTGTTGATATCCCTGAATTCTTCAGTAAGATCATGTTCGTCCCGGTGGAATTCACAGAAAAACTCCACGATCCTGAAACCGCATTTATTCAGGTAGAAGTGGATATTCCGCCGTTCAAAATAGGGCGTGAAGGTTTCCCATATTTCTGCATCCGGATAGTGTGATTCTATTGCCTGCCATGCCGCAGTACCAATCTTTTTATTGAGAAACTCTTTGAAAATAAACAACAGATCCAGTGAATATTTTTTATTTTCTTCCCGTTTGATGATCGTTCCACCCGCAGGAACTCCGTCTGCGGTAATGATGAAAATATCGGACCTGGGATCATTAAATGCTTTATCCACTTCGTTTTCCGGAGGGATGGGAGCTGCGGAACTGTCGCCGAAACGGTCGATCACACCTTGAGTAAAGGCACATTTCATTTCCTGCCGGAACATGGCAAGATCCTGAGATACTGTTTTTTTGAGCTGAATATTCATTTTTCTTTTTTTCTGTCAAGCAATTTGAAACACTCCGTAAAACGCTTCCCCTGAACTTCTGCTTTTTGTGATTTCCAATCATTTTTTCTGCCGCGTTCACTCCATGATACCTGATAGATCGATGTATCAGGGCGGAGCGGATCAAAGAAAATGTAGGATTCTTCTCTCAAATACAGTTCACGGCCTGTTTCAAGTGTTTCCATGTAAACTCGGACTGCCTTCTGATTTTTGAAATCGCATTCCTTTATTTCCAGCGCAAGCCGCTTGATTTTGGAACCGGGGATTTCCTGATAGGAGTGTACAAGATATTTTTTCAACACTTCAATATCCGGATCTTGAATGTAGTGCCTCATTTTTTTTGCGGAAAAAACTACTGAATAGAGTTTTTCAGCCTGAGTCAGTTCTGAGGCCCAGAAAGCAGTATTCAAACCGTTCTGCTGCAGCGGTATCAGGAATCCGGCTTTCGCATCCCAGTCAAAACCGAAAGTACTGTAATGTATCTCTTTGAAAACGGATCCGGGCAGATTGAGTACTTTGATACCTTTGTATTTTTTTACCGGCACAAATTTATCTCCGACGCGCAGAACAGGACCATAGCAACCTCCGGCAAAACACAGTAGCAGTACCGCAGCAAACAAAGGCATGTGTTTTTTCATGATTTTCCCCTTTCTTCCATTGCAGCCATAATATAATGCTTGATAGAATGAAATACAAGTTTTGCTGCTGCACAGTTATTGAAAATTTGTATATGAAGTGGTATATTAGATTAGAGGCAATTTTATAACAGAGGAAGGATTTTTATATGAAATTATCACACTTGTTTACGCTTCTGCTGGCTGCAATGACCGGTGTTTCAGTTTTTGCTGCAGAAGTGCCGCTTAAATCAGAGGCTGAGAAAAAAACGGTAAAAAAGGCAGTTCCGAAAAAAAGAGCCAAGCTAACTCTTGCTCAGCAGATCAAAGCCGCTACGACTCCGGTACAGTACAAACGCCATGTCAAACGCCATGCCGACAAAAAGGCTTACGCCGCCGCCAACAAAGATAAGATCAAGATCCTGATGTTGGGTGATTCTATCACCCATCAATGGGAATACAAGGCAGCTGCGGAGGTTCAGAAAAAATACATTTCTCCATATCCGGTCCTCAACCTCGGCTGTGGCGGCGATCGTACTCAGAATACAATCTGGATCGTCGAAAAAAGCGGAATACTTGAACTTATCAAGCCGCAGTTGGTAACGATCATGATCGGAACCAACAACCGATATGATCATACCGCCACCGCTGCCGGGATCAAAAGAATAATTCAGGGAGTCCGCAAACATTATCCTCAGGCGACGATACTGCTTTATGCGATCTTTCCCCGTGGTAAAGATAAGGACGATATGCTCCGTGTACGAAACGACAAAGTCAATGCTGAAATCGTCAAATTCTGCAACGGAAAAGATATCATCTGGGTCGATATCCGTAAAAATTTCCTTACCCCCGAAGGGATTCTGGAACGCAGTATGATGCCGGATCTGCTCCATCCCCGCCATGCTAAAGGATATTCAGTCTGGGGAGAATCTCTGCGGCCATACTTTGAGAAGGTCGGCAAATAAATTTTCCGGCACGCCAATATAAAAACGGTATCATCACCAATTTCCGGTATGATGCCGTTTTTTTGTATATCATGTGGGGAAAAACACTTTTTTTTGTTGAAATAGTTCAATGTTGATGCTATATTACCCTGAAACTTTAATTTTAACTTAATGGAGTATTGAAAATGTCAAATATTTCAAATCCGGTTTTCAAATGCACCGCGACCGGCGATGCCATGATCACCCGCCGTTTGCCCTTTGAAGGGGAATATGACGGATTCAATGAAGTGAGGGATTTTATCCTTCAGGGGGATTTCCGTTTCAGTAATCTGGAAACCACCGTCCACAATTTTGAATCCTATGGAGCCGCTCAAAGCGGCGGCAGCTGGCTTTGTTCACCTCCCGGAGTCCTCAAGGATATGCGCAAGTTCGGTATGAATGTCCTCAGTACCGCCAACAATCACGCCCTTGATTACGCCTATGACGGGCTCTTGAAAACTCTTGAGTATCTCGAAAAAGAAGAATTCATTTTTACCGGAACCGGACGCACTCTTTCTGATGCCTCCCGTCCGGTCTATCTTGATACTGTCAGCGGCAGATATGCTCTGATCGCCTGTACCATGACCTTCAATCCCGAAGGTATGGCTGGTGAACAGACTTCATGCCTTCCCGGTCGTCCCGGAGTCAACGGTATCCGTATCGCTAAAAAATTCCGCCTCCCCAAGGAG
>JAFVRT010000001.1 GCA_017504125.1 Lentisphaeria bacterium | reverse complement strand
CTTTATGAGTACCAGCGACGACCCTGGACCGCGATTGCGGCAGGCGGAGCGGAAACAGCTCCTGACGGATTTTTGAAGTACCTTACCTGTACCACAATGCTTCTTTCAGGACTCCTTGTTTTCCGTTTCCGTTACGGCTGCGGCACCACAAATTTTATGAACCACAAGGAGTTCAAACATGTTGAGATGTTACGACCTGGTTGATGGCCGGGTGCAGTCATGTCCCGAAGGTCAAACGGGAATGATCCAGATTTACAGCACCCCCACCACCGAAGAAAAAGAATATCTGACCGGCTTCTGCGGCATCGATCCCCATACTTTGGAATCTGCCCTCGATGAAGATGCGGTCAGCCGTATCGAGTATGAAGAAAATTATACGGCAGTCATTATGAAACGGCCCCGGAATTTCCGGTTGGAACAGCGTCTTTCGTTCAAGATCGCCACCGTTGGGGCATTTCTCTTTCCTGACCGCATAATCGTGCTGCAGGACAACAGCATGCCGCTTTTCGAACATGGCAGAATGCCCCTGCGCGGCAACAGCGTACAGGGAATACTGCTGCGGCTGCTTCACCATGCCACCCAGCATTTTCTGCAGCACTTGCGGATCATCAGAAATATTTCGGACGAACTGGAAAACAAGATCGAATATGCCGTTACCAACAAATCCCTGATGAATGTTTTCGCTCTGCGAAAAAGTCTTATCTACTACGAATCAGCCACCAGCGCAAACCTTTTGCTGCTTCGCAGGCTCCGTACCGGAGCTGCCAGAGTGGGATTTTCGGAAAATGAACTGGATTTTCTGGAAGATATCACCACCGAAAATGAACAGTGCGACAACCAGGCCAATATTTATGCAGATGTTCTTTCGGGTATGTCCAACGCCCGCGTTGCGGTTTCCAGCAACAACCTTGCCGTCATCATGAAATACCTGGCTATCATCAATGTGGTGTTCATGCCCCTTACTGTTATCACAGGTATCGGCGGCATGTCGGAATTCACCGCCATGACCGAAGGTATCTGGTGGCCCCACTCTTACGGAGCATTGGTAGTTGGTATGATCGCCATTGGTCTGGTAACCTATCTGCTTATCAGCAAGATGAGTACCAATGCCGGTACCCGCAACGGGAAAAACCGCAAAAGGAGTAAACAAAATGGCTAAGAAAAAGAAAAAAAATACCCCTGAGGTAAAAGTTCCGGTATTTCTTTCTTTTCTGACCGGATTCCGCCGTTTTGACTGGGCCGCGCTGCTTTTGGCGGCGGTGATAATAATCATTTCCGCGCTGGCGGCAGGACATACCTATAAGTTGTCAGAGGCAGATCCTTACGGATTTCTGATCTGGTTTCTGCTGATCGTGGGACATATCCCCATGGAAATAATTGAATTTACCGCAAAACTTACCGGGATCGACGGCAGTACCATAGAATCCTTCATTGCTCACCGTGAAGCAATTCTGCTCGGTGCGTGCAATCTTGTCATGCTGGCGGTATGCTGGGCGGTGTTGCGTTTTCATGTGCTGAAACGCTATGGAGCCGAACCGCTGCGGATCGCAGCAATATTCTTCAGACTTATCTTTTTCTGGGGTATATTCCAGCTGTTCTGTTTCATCGCGGTCAAAAACTGGAGCGACGGCAAGATAAACCCGCTGCACCGGGAATTGAAAAAAGTTTCGGTGGTGCAAACACACACCAGGTGATCATCAGCTCATAATAAAAAAACACCGTTTCCGGAAATCGTACCCGGAAACGGTGTTTTGTATATGTTATGTTTTATTTCAGCCTGGTATCGGCAAAATCCATAAGGACTTTCCAGTTTTCAGGTGTGAAGTCGTGTTCTCCCCGGCGCAGATAATATCCGATCTCGCTGCCGACAAGTTTTCCGCACTCCGGAAATGTCGTAGTTCCGATCCCGGAGCCTCCGCTGATGCGCCACGCCGGACTTGCTGCCACAGCTGCTTCAAATTCACCTCTGGGGTCGGCGTATTCATCAAGGGAACCGCTGGCGACATAGAGCAATCTGGGCGCAATAGCCGCCATAAGCATGTGCTGGTCTATGGGGAACTCCAGATCCCGGCAGATATACTGTTCAAAATCCGTCCGGAACCAATGGGAGTTCCAATAGTGGATCCACTCAAAGTCTTCCCCGAAATGCCGGTGGCACAACTTGGCTCCGCAAGTACCGGAACAGTTGGAAACTGTCAATGCGATGCGCTGATCCACCGCGCCGGCCCAAAGCGCAGTTTTTCCCAGACGGGAGTGCCCGTGGACGGCTATCTTCTGACTGTCGATTTCCGGAACTGTTTCCAGATAATCCAATCCCCGCTGTATACCCCATACCCAGGCACTTATTGCTCCGGTGTCCCGCTCCGGCGAATTCCATTGTTCAGGAGTATAATACATCCGCATGATACTCTTTTCAAATCCGGCAGGCACATCAGGGTAGATGTCGAAATAGCAGATCGTGGCAACGGCATATCCCCGTTTCAATACATTTTCCACATCCCATCTTCCGGCGACACCACCCCTGCCCGATTCATCCAAACGGTCGTCGGCCTGACGCCGAGAATCCGGATTCACAGGAGCATAACGCTCAAAAGCATGGAATGTAACTCCGGGATCATGGGTGATCCCATGGTTGCCTTTGAAGTTAAGTCCGAAAAAGACCGGCACTTTCTTTCCCGCATTGCAGGGCAGATAGGTCAGCATGTGCAAAATCCGTTCCATCCCGTTATGGCGGCAGATTATGTCAACTTCGCGCCGCAGGGCAAGACCGTTGAAAGCCATTCCCTCAGAAGTCGTTTCGAACACAAGTTCCTCACAGCGCGGCGGCACAATGCCGTACATATATTTTTCAAATGCGGCAATGATACGGGAGCGGATACGGGTTTGAAATTCGCTTCCGGAAATATGATCGCTTACGGGCAGTCCCGGCAGTTCATAAAACGGAACCTTTGATTCATCTGTATTCATTCTTTCCGCCTTTTCCTGGATTTCAGGCGGAAAATTTTCATTTGCAAAACGCTTTGTCATAACCAAAAACCTTTCAAAAAACTTCTCATCCCTCCTAAAATAACACTTCAGCTGCAGTTTTTCAATCATTATTTATTCAAATATCAACAATTTTTTATATGCGGACTTGAAATTTTACTGTTTTTG
>JAFVRT010000088.1 GCA_017504125.1 Lentisphaeria bacterium | reverse complement strand
TTTTCTTCAGAAAGGAAAGCCGCCAGAAGTGCCGGTATCTCACCGATACCGGAGGCTGTCAGCCTGATATCGCCGGTTCCATAGGCGCGGAGCAATTTTATGGCGCAGAGGACATCATACACCCTGCGTCCCAGCATGGACTCATTACGCAGCAAAGCCAGAGAAGCATAGTGATAATCGTAGGTGTAGTAGGCAAAGAATTCTCTGGACCCCTGATCACAACCGTCCGGACGGCTTTCTCCCACACCGCGGTAGTCAAATCCGTAAAGTTTGTAATCGGTCGGGACACTCCGCCTGAGAAGTTCCTCCTGAGCATTGATATTGGGGATATAAAGTTCCGCCCGGTCAGCGGCGGGAATGTGATATACGCATCCTTCGCCCATGAGTGAAAGAGTGCAGACCAGATATTCTTCTGTTTCAATTCCGAAACGGCTGAATCCGCGTTTGGCATCGGCAAAATATTTGCCGCGGAGCTGCCGGTAAGAGGGAACCGGAATATCTCCGATACCGAGAAGTTTTTTCAGTTCGACGCGCAATTGATCCGGAGTAAGCTGCGGCCGCCCGGCAATAGTTTCAAGAGTCCGTTTTCTGATATAATCATTGACGGTCCGGGATCCGGGGATATTGATGGAAAGTCTTCCGGGGGCAGCTGCAAGTTCTTCTTCTGTAAAATATTGGTTTTCCGGTTCTTTTTCATCAGAACCGAGAGCAAATACCTCATTGAAAAATCCGTAAGCAGCTTCACGGTTGTGAATGGAAAATCCATGACTTGTGGGGCCGATAAAAAGCCGGACATTATCTTCCTTACCCAACAGAGCATAGATCTTTTTGACTTCTTCATACACCTCGCGGGTACCGCGGATATCAAAAAAGTCATTTTTCTGTCCCAATATCAGCAGCGGACGGGGAGCCTGAGCAATAAGGAAGTCGGCCATTTCACCGCCGTCAGCTCCGGTTCCCGGAGGGATCTGCTCTGCGTCAACGGGAAGTTCATTTTCAACATTGCGGAGCCAGCGGGTGATGTAGCAGCTGGGAGCAGCGGCTTTGAAACGGTCATCCACACCGGCTACCAGAGTAGTCAAAGTTCCGCCGCCGGAGTTTCCGGTAACACCGACTCTTTCAGGATCGACTTCTTCACGGCTCAAAAGATAGTCAAGTCCGCGTACCGCATCATAAACGCGCCATGCTCCCATATTGTCGCCTGAAAGCAGCATTCTGCGGTTAAAAAGGTTATGCTCGCTGCAGCAGTAGATATCATCATCAGGATACTGTCTTCTTTCGCCCTGACCGATAGGATCAATGGCGAGAACAACACAGCCTTTGCGGCAGAGAGAGATCATAACTGCCTGATAGGTTTCGCTGAAACGCCCCTCCTGAGCATGTCCGCAAAGAAAGATCACTCCGGGGACTTTACCGGTACGCTTTTTGGGAATATACAAATTGGCGCAAACAGGAAAATCCGGGCGGCTGTCATATATCACTTTTTCGACGATGAAATCTTCGCGCTCCACAGTACCTGTAATTCGGGGATTGAGATCACAGCGTTCGGCAGGAAAATCATAAGCTCCGGCTATACGGGCCCTGACTTTTGCGATAAAATTCTTTGCATCATCAGCATTTTTCAGTCCGGCGATCTCAGCGTTGCGCAAAGCATCATTTTCCCGGAATTTTTTTACATAATATT
>JAFVRT010000087.1 GCA_017504125.1 Lentisphaeria bacterium | reverse complement strand
CTTGATGCGCTGCTGGATAAGGTTTCCCGTTTCGGGATCAATTCACTTTCTGAGCATGAACTTGCCAGACTCCGGCAGGCCAGAGAAGAAATGCGGGGTAAGTGACCATGCTTTCTGTTTCTCTTTTTGATTTTGACTTGCCGGATGAACTTATTGCACGCTATCCGGCAGAGCACCGGGACGGTTCCCGGATGCTGGTCATAGACCGTAAAAGCGGTGAATTTGAAATACGCCCTTTTACCGCTTTGCCGGAGTATCTTTCTGCCGGTGATGCCTTGTTATGCAACGACGCGCTGGTGCGGCGCGCAAGAATGTTCGGTCGGAAAGATGGACGGGAGGACGGTGCAAAATTTGAGATACTGCTGCTTGCTCCTGATACCGACGGCAGATGGAATGTGATGCTCAAACCCGGCAAAAGGGCTTTGCCGGGAACCCGTGTCGTGCTGCTTGATACCGACGGCAATCTCAATTCTGCCGGTGATTTTTTTACAGTTGTCGCAAAAAATGCCGACAACAGCTACAAGATCGAATTTTCTGATCCGCAAATAGAATATTTTGAAAAACGCTACGGGCACATGCCGCTGCCTCCATATCTCAACCGTAAAGCTGAACCCATGGACAATGAGCGTTATCAGACAGTTTATGCCAAAGTTCCCGGTGCAGTCGCCGCTCCTACTGCAGGATTGCATTTCACTCCGGAGATCCTTGAACGGATCAGGAGTAAAGGCGTGGAACAGGCTGCCCTTACGCTGAGAGTTGGAGCAGGTACTTTTTTGCCGGTCAAAGCTGATTATGCCGAAGAACATGAGATGCACTCTGAACATTATGAACTTGCTCAAAGCGCAGCGGATCTGGTTAATTCCACCCACGCAAATGGCAAAAAAGTACTTGCCGTGGGGACTACCACGGTCAGAACTCTTGAAAGTTGTGCACGCCCGGACGGTATCGTGGTTCCGGGTGAAGGAGATACCAGGATATTTCTTTATCCGCCCTGTCAGATCCGTTCAGTTGATATGCTGCTGACCAACTTTCACCTGCCCAAGAGTACTCTGCTGATGCTGATATGCTGTTTCTGCGACCGTGAAAAGGTGTTGGCGGCTTACCGTTATGCTGTCGAGCAGAAAATGCGCTTTTACAGTTACGGCGACTGTATGTTGCTCAAGTGATCTGTTACGGAGTATGAAACAATGGTAATGGGTGTATTTATAGAATATTTGTGGAAAGACCCCTACTTTTTTTTCGCAGCGGCTTTTCTGGTGATATTTTCAATTTGCTGTCATGAATTCATGCATGCTTATGTTGCGATGAAACTTGGGGATCCTACTGCTGCTGACAACGGACATCTCACTTTGAATCCGCTGAAGCAAATGGGGTGGTTTTCGCTGCTGCTTTTTGCGTTTTTCGGACTGGCCTGGGGACAGGTCCCGGTCGATCCGGCGAATCTGCGGCAGCGTGGAGCGGCATTGAAAGTTGCTTTGGCAGGTCCGTTGACCAACCTGGCTCTTGCTGTGTTGATGCTGCTTTTTTGTGCATTGCTTCTGAAAACCGGGATCGATAATGAAAGAGCAGTACAGATGATATTTTATGGTTGCGTATTGAATATGGTGCTGTTTATGCTCAACATGATACCGGTGCCGGGATTTGATGGTTTTTCTGTTGCAGAACACTTTTTCCCCGGATTTCTCCATATCAAATCAGAGGCATTGACTATTGTTACCGTCGTGTTGATAATAGTTCTTTTCAGCTGTATTTCTTACCTTTTCGCTTTTGCTGAATTTCTGGGGATTTCCGGATTGCGATTACTGTTGGGGCGTTAAAATGGTCAAAGTTGCAGCAGCAGTTGTTTTTGACGGCAATGGAAATGTTTTGCTCTGTTCCCGGCCGGAGGATAAACCGCCGGCCGGATGGGAGTTTCCCGGCGGCAAGGTTGAATCCGGAGAAACGGTTTTTCAGGCTCTGGAAAGAGAACTTGTGGAGGAACTTTCACTTAGAGGCAGATGCGGAAAAGAGTTGATCACGGTCACAGCTGATCCGGTGGAACTGCACTTTATCGAATTTTTCCCCGACGCTGATTCTGTGATCATACCGGAAGAAAATCAAACTTTCCGCTGGCAGCGCATCGATGATGAAATGCCTGATGATCTGCTGCCGAATGACCGTCCGGTTTGGAAATTACTGAAAAATTTGAAAAATAATTAAAAAAATAAAAAAATAAAACAATTTTTTTCAAATGCTTTCGTTAAAAGTCCGGAGATTTATGAAAATGGATGAACCGGAAGATATCATACTGATAAAATCGTATATTGCGGGAGATGAGCGGGCGTTTGAAATATTGTACCGCCGCTACCGCAAACAGCTTTATGGTTACCTTTACAATCTGCTTTCCGGAAATACAGCAGAGTGTGATGAGATCTTTGAGGAAACTTGGATAAAGGTAATCGATAAGCTGCCTGCTTACCGCGATCAGGGGAAGTTCAGTGCATGGCTTTTCAGGATTGCCAGAAATATTTTTATAGATACTGTGCGGCGCAGCAAAAGGTGTGCCATGCCGCTGGAATCCGGAGAGTTGCCGGATGTTCCGGATTGGAGTCAGCGTCCGGAACGGAATATGGAAGAACAGGATACTCTCAGAATTATAGAGAACGCATTGGCTGAAATCCCTGAAGATCAGAGAGAAGTATTTCTTTTGCGCCAACAGTCGCTGTCTTTCAGGGAGATCGCAGAGATCCAGGAATGTCCGGTGAATACTGTTCTGGGCCGTATGCACTATGCGTTGCGCAGCTTGAGAAAAATAATTACCGGTAAGGTAAATTGAGGAGGAGTGTTTTATGAAGAAGATTTTACCCTACAGCGAATTGAGCAGTCGGGAAGTTCCGGAATATCTGGATTCCAGGATCCTCGCCCGCGCTGCGGTCGGACACAGAGTGAATAATTGCCGGAACAGGATAGTTGTCTGGGGTGGGATCGCTGCGGCAGTTTGTATCACCGCATTGGCAGATGTATATTTCCGGACGGAGTTGGAAAGCAGTAGGGTACATCAGGAACTGATCGCCATGGGGGATTTTTCCCGGTTGGATCAGAATGTGTACAATATGAGTTTTGAACTTGCTTCCGGGGCGGATTTGGGGCAATATTGAAAATACAGCGTGATTTTTCGGGCGGAAAAGAGGAGATACTCCTGAAAAAAATGCAGATAATCGGATACATCAAAGAGGCGTGGAAATGAAAAATACAGAAATCGTAAAAATAGTCATGATAGCCGGCGGCATTGCAGCTGCAGCAATACCTTTGGGCGCAGGTGAGAAGGCTCTGCCTGTGCCTGAGAGGCGCAAGATATTTCGCGGACACATGGCATGGAGAGCGTTTTCACAGTTGAATGAGCCGGAACGCAAAAAAATGCAGGCTTTGCAGCGTAGTGATCCGGAAAGATTTGCCGCAGAAATGAAACTGCTTGCCGAAAAATATGAGAAAAAAGAAATTGCATGGCGCGGTAAAATGCGTGCTTTGATCGCTCAGTACCGCAGAAGTTCCGATGTCAAAGAAAAGGAAAAAATCAAGGCTGAAATAACAAAGATGGAAACAGAAAGATTCCAGCAGCGTATTTCCGCACTCGCCAAAACTATTGCCGTGAATAAACTCCGTGTCGCCATGATGGAAAAAGAGTTGAAAAAACGCCGTGAACGCTCAAAAGATATCGTGGAGGCCCGTGTTGATGCAATATTGACTGGCGAAATACCTTTGACTCCAGCTCTGCCGAAGCATCATTTCCGGCATCGCGGGATGGGAAAGAGCATGCCGCGTCTGCCGGAAAAAATGAATAATTGATTTATACAGTAACAAAATCAAAGGCCGCAGCAAAAATAATGCTGCGGCCTTTTGTGTGTTGTATTTTTTATTCTGTTTTCTTGAGATTTTCTTTCCATTTTGCGGCGGCGTTTGCGATCACAGCACGCCAGTATTCATTCTGTTCCAAACGGGCGGTGAAACGCTCGTCGATGAATTGTTCCCACATTTTTTCCGGGAAATATTTGGTCATCATGGGTTTCAATTCTGCGAAAACAGCTTCAGTATCTTCGCGTGAGCGGCGGACTCCGTCCATCCAGTTTGAAGTCATTTCCGGCGGGGCCATCCCGGCGCGGTAAGTAGTGATCATTGCATTGTTGTTGGCAAAGCACATGTCCATATAGTTCAGCTGTTTGTCAAGAGCATTGAAGCCATACCATATTTCAGCGATATCCCGGTGGCGGGTCGCTTTATCTTTCAGTTCGGTAACGATGGGAGCTGCGATTTCCGGTTCGTAGTTGAAACTGCGGATCAAAGTGCAGTAATCAAGTTCGATGCCGAAAAATTCAGTACAGTATTCCTGAATGAATTTATCTTTGTCATCGATGATTCCGGAATTCAAAGTTTCTGACAGATAAGCGGTCATGAACATGGATTGCGGCCATGTTGCATCCACAGGACTTTGACATTGGATCCTTCCCCAAATCGTACCGACATGACCGGAAATTTGCGGATATTTGGCATGGACTTTGCCCCAGGAATCAACATTGTGCATCTTGAGTTCCTGCGGAGCCATGGCGAAATAATGGCGATGTGCCTGAATACAGGAGGCTCCCCAGAAATCCAGACCGCTCGCCGCCATGCGGTCGATGTAGTCGAAATCAAGTTTGCGGTACATCCAGACACACGGGATGATACCTTCGGGGAGCATGGCGAATTTTTCCGGACCATGATTCCGGAACACATCGTCCCAGAGAACGACCTGAAGATTTTTCTTTTGGATATATTCGGCACAGCGGGCGACCCGTTTGATATAAACATCAAGTTTATTTTCTCCGCAAACTTTGCAGGGAACTTTCATATTGCATTCATCGGCACCGATATGGAATATTTTTGTGTCGGGGAAGACTTCAAGAAGTTCTTCCACCATCTTGCACCAGAGTTCAAAGGTTTCTTCCAGAGCGATGCACCACTGGTAGGTGGTTCCTTCCGGACCGCCGTCACGCAGTTCGCGGAACTTGGGGTATTTCAGGATATAATCCAGATGTCCGATGCTCTGAAGCAGAGGAATAAGTTCAATGT
>JAFVRT010000086.1 GCA_017504125.1 Lentisphaeria bacterium | reverse complement strand
GGAACTTTTTATCGCGTCCGGTATCTGGACATGGCTGAGACTTTGGGCAGACTTTGAACTTTCATACGCTACAGCAGTAGCTTGTATCGATGCTTCAGTAGAAGTCGGAGCAAAAGAATTCATCCTGACATTATGGGGCGATGACGGGGCATATTGTGATTTTGATTCTGCGCTGGCCGGTCTTGCATGGGCTGCAGATTATTCATTCAACGGCAGTGCAGACGAAAACAGGATCAGCGCGATCTACAAAGCAGTATGCAAAACATCTTATGAACTGCAGCTCACTTGCGGTGATCTGTGTTATACTTTCAAAGACTCTGAGGAAAAAATACACAAGATACCTGCCAATGCCGTTCTGTGGGACGATCCGTTGATGGGGATCGTATGGAACGAATTTCCTTCCTTCAAAGAAAACCTTCCGGAATTGCTCATTGAACGCTATCAGCAGATAATGAAAAAAATCGAGCCGTTCCGGGATGATATGGAAGCCGGAAGTCTGGATTATGCATGGAACATTGCCAATGTTCTGACCAAAAAACTTCAGATCAGACAAAAACTTGTAAATGCTTATTCAGCAAAGGACTTCGATATCCTCGCAGAAACGGCCCGCAAAGATATACCAGAAGTAATTACTGCGATCGATGATTTTCTCGGAGCATTCCGGAAACAATGGCGGCGCAGTTTCAAGTCTTTCGGCATGGAACTTATGCAGATACGCATGGGTGGTCTGAAAGAACGCTACAGGGAAACCGCTGCTGTCATAGAAGAATTGCTTGCCGGAAAAATCGATCATATCGGAGAATTGGAAGTGCAGCATCAGCCAAGCCGGTATATCCCCAATAAATACGCTCTCATCGCAACCGGTGGATTTTTCATCTGATCCGGATATTTTCTCTGACTCTCCCCTCCGGAAAGGGGAGAGTTTTTTTTCATATTTGAAAAGTTATTTTTTTTCCGGAACTATAATCATTATTTTGTGATATTAAAACTTGCAATGCGCTTTTTCATGTGCTAAATTAGGATGTTGTAAATGATTTTTGAAAAATTCGGGAAAGATATTTATGAAAATAGCAATATGCATAAAACAGGTTCCGGGAACGACAGCTGTCGAAGTCGATCCGGTAACCGGAACATTGAAAAGAGATGGTGTTGAATCCAAACTCAACCCCTGCGATCTCTATGCGCTGGAAACAGCCCTGCAGCTCAAAGAATCATACGGAGCGGAACTTACTGCAGTTACCATGGGACCTCCTCAAGCGATGGCGATCCTGCGGGAAGCATATATGATGGGGGTGGATAATGCAGTTCTGGTTTCTGACCGTAAATTCGGCGGAGCTGATGTTTTAAGCACCAGTTATACTCTGGCTCAGGCACTTCAGGCCTGCGGTTCTTTCGATCTGGTCATTTGCGGACGCCAAACCACAGATGGTGATACCGCCCAGGTGGGGTCGGAACTTGCCGAATTACTGAATATCCCCCATGCCGGAAATGTTACAAAAGTACATTCACTTGATGATTCCACTATAACTGTAACTTCTCTGATGCCCGGAAGTCTGCTGAAAGTAAAAATCGCTTTGCCGGCCCTTATTGCCGTTGATGAAAGCATCGCAGAACCACGGCTGCCCTCTTATAAACTGAAAATGGCTACAGCTGACCGGGAAATCAAAGTGCTTTCGCTGCAGGATCTCGCAGATAAAGATGAGAAACATTATGGTCAAAGCGGATCACCGACCCGTGTTGTCCGGGTATTCCCCCCGGAACACGACACCGTCCGGGAACGCTGGGAAGGCTGCGGCAGAGAAAATGCCGTCAAACTGGCAGAGTTTCTTGAACAGAATAAATTCCTCCAGAGTCCGAGGTGATGCAATGAGCAATATACTCATAAACAACAGTAAAGCAACTGACGAACTCCGTCAGGAAGCAGTAAATTCATGCCCTTTCGGAGCTATAGAACTTCAGGCGGGAAAACTTGTCATAAATGCCGGATGCCGCATGTGCCGCATGTGTGTAAAAAAATTCCCGGATATTTTTGAATTTCAGGAAACAGCCGTTGAAAAGATCGATAAGTCCCAATGGCAGGGAATAGCAGTTGCCGCAGAACTTACCGAAAAGAATGATCTTCACCCGGTAACATTGGAGCTTCTCGGAAAAGCAAGGGAACTGGCGGCTAAAATCAATCAGAAAGTAATCGCATGGATCGCCGGATTTCAAGTCGATGCTGCCGTTGATGTACTTTTAAGTTACGGAGCTGATGAGGTGGTTGTATATGATGATGCGGAATTGAAATATTTCCGCATCGAGCCCTTTACCGCCGCGCTTGAAGATTTCATAAATTTCCGTCATCCGGCAGTAGTTCTGGTTGGCGGGACTTCCACCGGCAGACTGCTTGCGCCCCGCGCCGCGGCCCGGTTCCGTACCGGATTGACCGCAGACTGTACAGTACTGGATATCAAACCGGATACCGATCTTGAACAGATCCGTCCGGCTTTCGGCGGCAATATCATGGCCCATATCAATACTCCGAACCATCGTCCGCAGTTTGCTACTGTGCGTTACAAGATCTTTCCATTCCCGGAAAAAGCTGCCGGTTCCCACGGAGTCAGGATCGACCGACACCTTTCTGTGGAACAACTGAAATCAGCGATCACGGTAGAACTGGCAGAACCGCTGCCGGAAGAACAGGGGATCGAAGAAGCTCAGGTGATCATTGCCGCCGGAAAAGGCGTAAAACGCAAAGAAGACCTCAAGATGCTCGAAGAACTTGCGGATATGCTTCACGGTCAAGTGGCCGGAACCCGCTGCATCATAGAAGCCGGCTGGCTGGATCATAAAAAACAAATCGGTCTTTCCGGCAGAACTGTGGCCCCAAAACTTATTATCTGCTGCGGAGTTTCCGGTTCGGTACAATTTGCCGCCGGAATGAAAGGCGCAGAAAAAATCATAGCCATAAACACCGATCCGGAAGCCTCGATCTTCAAGATCGCCCATATCGGCATTGTCGGAGATATCTATGAAATCATCCCTGCCCTGCTGGAGCAGATCAGGCAGAAAGGAAGTTTATAATGAATCAATTTACCAGATTGAATGAAGCTCATATTTCAGAGATCCGTTCCAGAGTTTCTGAAGTGATTACCGGCTCTGCTATCCACGAGGATTATTTTCACGATGAACTTGCGGACAGCCATTATCCGCCGGAAATAGTTGTCCGTCCCCGTTCAACGGCAGAAGTTTCTGAGTTGATGAAATATGCTTACGCAAACAATATCCCCGTCACGCCCAGAGGTCAGGGAACCGGTCTGGTCGGAGGCTCCGTATGTATCCACGGCGGTATCATGCTTGATATGACCGCCATGAACAGGATCCTTGAAATAGATCGGGAAAATCTTACCATGACCGTGGAACCGGGAGTCCTGCTTATGGAAATTCCTCCGGCGATCCAGGATTCCGGCCTGTTTTACCCTCCTGATCCGGGTGAAAAAAGTGCTTCTATCGGCGGGAATATCAATACCAATGCAGGCGGCATGAGGGCTGTGAAATACGGCGTTACCAGAGATTATGTCCGGGGATTGGAAATCGTACTTGCTGACGGCAGGATCATGGAACTTGGCGGAAAAGTTGCAAAAAACAGTTCCGGATACAATCTTTTGCAGCTTATTGTCGGTTCAGAAGGCACTCTGGCTGTAGTTACCAAAGCTATCCTGAAACTCATTCCCCTCCCCCCTAAAGCGATCAGTCTGCTGGTCCCATTCCCATCTCTTGCCCAGGCCATAGGAACAGTTCCGGAAATCATCAAATCCAAAAGTGTCCCCACAGCGGTTGAATTCATGGAAAAGGCGGTGATCCTTGCGGCTGAAGAATTTCTCGGACGCCCCTACCCCGATAAAAGTGC
>JAFVRT010000085.1 GCA_017504125.1 Lentisphaeria bacterium | reverse complement strand
CGGTAGTTGTGTCTTTTTGTATTCAAGTTTGCCGTCGCTGCCGACGGACCAATCGGTAACATCAAGGGGCGACAGGATCCGGATATAAGGCCGGAGATTTTCGGCCGCAGCCCTTGAACGGCTGACCGGTTTGCTGAAACTCGGTGAATCAGCCTGAAGCCATACAGTACCATATACAGTAAGCATGGTGGAAAGCTGCCGCATTACCTCATTTGTTCTCATGCCGGAACGGCTCCAGTCTTCAACCAGTTCCGGATCTGCCCCGGTCCGTACCGGAGGTAATGCCAGGGCATACTGGGTGATCCTTTCGGCTATACACCGCGGATAATTGAAGTAATATGCTCTGCGCCGTCTTTCTGCGAATTCGATATCGATTTCCGAAACATGGCGGATAAGAGATCTGTTTATATAATCTGCCCCCCCTTGAAATGCTTCGGCACAATGACGCCAGCTGTTTTCACACTCCCGGAATTCGGGATGACGGCGGCTGAAAAGATATTCATTCATAAACTGCAAACTCCTTTTTCAGAGGGAAGATTCCTCAAGGGTCAATCGAATGGGAGCCAATTCCGGTACAGCCACTTCATGACGATCGCGCCACTTGCCGGGCCGCCGGTTTTTCAGATAAAAGATCGCCGCACGGACATCAGGCGGAATGTGTCTGGAGTCATCGCCGCCGGTTTCATAACCGGTAGCCCGTTTCAGCAGGGCATTTTCCACTTCCTCGGCAGCTTTGCGCTCTGCTTCCTCACGGCATTCCTCGATCAGCACCTTGAATTCCGGAAATTCACTCCGGTAACGGTCAAAGGTACGGCGTGAAATACCAAGTTTCTGAATGATTTCGCTTTCCGGGCACAAAGCCAGATAGCACCTGCGGATCTCATCGAATGAGTTCCGTATGTTGTCGTATTTACTCATCTGCAATTTTCCTTTCCGCAAGTAACAGAAAATGTCAAGATAACATCGGCAAAATAAATGCACATCTGCAATATTTCTACGGAAAGCTCCTCCAGAAATGTCAATATAATTGCATGGATGCAATTATCAATGTCCGGAATAAAACTTTTTAAAAAAAATTTGCAATCATTGCCTGAATGTACTATCTTATAATGTGGAAAAGTTCAAATATGCTTTTTCAGAAAGAGAGTACTATGAAATTGAATATCGGCTTGGTCCACGCCCTTGCCAAAGCCGCCGAGCGTTTGGGAAGTGCTGCAGAGTTGGGAAAAAAATCCGGTATTGATCCGGCGAGTATCTCAAGGTATCTTAATGGTAAAGTACGATCGCTTTCCGATGATAACTGGAACAAACTTGAAAAAGTGATGAACGGTAAGGAACTTCTTCCTGAGTTCAGCAGCTGTCAGGCGGTAATAGAGTGGCACGAAGTGGAAAAGGATCCGGATCTTATCATAAACAATTCCTGCCGTGAAGTCGCTCTCAGAGTGAAAGGGGCCCAAATGGAACCGGGGATCTGCGACAGAGATGTGATCGTAGTACGGAAAACTGCAGATCTGGATTCCGTACCGGAAAATAAGATCGTATTGGCGGTCTGCCGCAAGGCGGGTCTGCTTACTTACGCTCTTATCTGCAAGCGGCTGCGAAAGATAGGCGGAAGGCTGTGGTTTTTCAGCGACAGTCCGGAGGGGAAATTTTTTCCGGCTGAAAAAGAAAATATACTGTGGACAGGTGTTGTCCTGCGGAAGATCTGTGAATTATGAATAAAAAAGTTTTTTTGCTGCTGGCAGCTGTCATGCTGTTGAGTGAAGCTGCGGCTGAAGTCTATCTGCTCGGCCCGCGCCGTGCCGGCAAAGCGGATAAACTGCCCGGTATCCTGCCGGGCATGGAAAAGGTGTTGTACAAAGAAAAGATCACCGTCAATTCATTTCCGGTAACTTTGGAAGTGTCGGGCGTAACAGGAAAAATGGAGGATATTTTCACTCTGCTCAAAAGAAGCGATCTCAGCAAATTGACCAGGCTCGGCAATACCCTGCGTTTTGAACGGCCGTGGAGCAAGAATATGGTGGAACGGTTTCTGCTTATCAGAACCCGCCCGAACCGTCCTTTGACCTGCTTCCGCATGGTAGTCCCCAAAAAATTGCCGCCGCCGGAGCAATGGCCGTCAGAACTTCCATCATTGCCCCCCGGAGCGGAGATCACGGCGATCACCCGCTTCAGCAACGGCGGTGTCTGCGGAGAATTCCGGAACGCCCGCGAACCGGCGTATATTCAGTTGCGGCGGGTGGATTCGGAACTGCGGGGCAGAAAGATGCTCCCTGCGAGCAACGAGATAGCAGCGACTTCCGGAGGGCGCGGCGACATTTACTTTGACAAAAACTCCATTGTCTGGGTCACATTCCATGAATCCGGTCAGGGAGCTTTTTTCTTCCGCAAACGCGGTGGGCGTCAGAATTCAATCCTTTACCAGTAAAAACACAGCTCTGGTCATTATCAGCACAGAAGCATTCAGCAGACTGTGACAGATTACTGAACACCAGAGATTCCTGGTTGAATTGCAGAGTATCTGGAACAATATGCCCATAAAGAACAATCCCGGCATACCCAGCAGAAATCCGTGAGCCGCAGCAAAGATGAAAGCTCCGGCAAACAAAGCTGTTTTCGCGCCCAGCCCCTGAAGCAGTTCATACAGAAAACGGCGGAACACCAATTCTTCGGTCAAAGGTACAGCCACAGCAGTAAGCAGCAGTAACTGTCCAAAGGTCTTATACGAACAGTTTTTCGCCATTTGGACCAGAAACTGTTCTTCTTCATAAGGTATCTGCAGATGATCCAATATCTGCTGCCACACACCGGTCAATGCAGCAGAACCGGCCAGAAGCACGATCAGCACAACGGCAATAAGTTTTATTTCCCTCCAGCCGACCCTGCGGAATCCGGTTTTCCAACTGATAAATCCGCGGGGGAATGTCATGTACGCCAGAGCAAGCAGCAAAAATGCTCCGGCAAAGGTGGAAATTATCGCTCCGTTGAGCAATCCGCACCACGGAGCAATAATTGTCGTTCCGGCCCATGACAGGAACAATGTACACAATATCCCGCCTGCCAGATAAGGGATCTCCATCTTCAAACGCCATGGCCGCATAAAAATACGGCGCGGCGTAAGCAATGCTCCGGGAAAATGTCCCCGATTCATCTTTTCACCCGGATTTCCCGTTCTTCGTCACCTTTGTGGATTATCTGCACATTGATGCACTTCTGCGGCAGCAGAGATTCTATACGCTCCGGCCATTCAATAAGTTTGAAGGCCTTGGGATCATCGATAAATTCATCCACCCCGAATCCCAATGCGGAATTGGCATCGGCGATACGGTAAAGATCCATGTGATAAAGCCGGTGATTTCCCGGAAGCATATACTCCTGGACTATTGTATAAGTGGGGCTCGACAAAGTGTCATCGCATCCCAGGCCGCGGGCAAAGCCTCTGGAAAAAACCGTTTTACCGGCTCCCAGATCTCCACGAAGCAGAACGGTACTTCCCACTTCAAGTGAAGCGGCGATTTCAGAAGCAAATTTTTCAGTTTCCGTTTCGGAATATGAAAAAAAGATTTTTTCAGTATTGGAATCCATAAGATGATATCTCCTTAAAACCGGTTTTCTCTTTCCGGCAGTACGGGTCCATGATTTTTTCCTTCACTCAGGCAGTTACGGCACGATATGTTTACTCACAGCTTTTCCAGCATCCGGTTGAGCAAGATAAGGGCCTGAGCTGCCGCACGCTGACGGATCATAGTCCGTCCGCCTCTGAGATTGAGCTTTAAAGTCTGGATCTCGCCGTTGACTGCGGCGGCAACATACACAAGTCCGACCGGTTTTTCCGGAGTTCCTCCGCCGGGTCCGGCAATGCCGGTCACAGCAACAGCGGCATCACCTTTAAGATTGGTGATCGCACCTGAAACCATAGCTCTTGCACATTCTTCACTTACTGCCCCGCATGTATCAAGCACTTCCTGCGGCACTCCCAGAACGATATGTTTCAATTCATTGGAGTAAGTTACTGCGCCGCCGGCATATACACTTGAAACGCCGCTGCGTTCTGTAAACATATTGCCGATCATGCCTCCGGTACAGGATTCGGCAGTTACCAGTTTGAAACCCAAACGCTCCAGCAGTTGTATCGAGCGACTGACGGGATCAAGTATTCCGTCCGGCATGGCTGCTTCACCGATGAGTTCATGAGCCATTTTATCAGCATGGAGCAACTTTTCATGATCTCCGGCAGAAAGAAACACTCTGGTTCCGGAGGCATCGGCACAATAAGCGATCTCCACTCCGGCTGCAGTAACAGGCTTTTCCAGAGTTTTCGCCACGGTGGACTCGCCGACTCCGGCACAAAGGAACCCTATCGTTTCCAGATGATCCGGAACGATCTTCAGTATTTCCGGGATGATGGATTCCGCTATCATCGGTTCAAACTCCGACGGAGGACCCGGAACGAGAAAAACACGCCGTTCCCTCCCTCCGTAAGAAACGCTTATATCGATACCGGAAGCCGAACCGCGGGGGTTGGGGATCGCCCTGCCCTGATCCGGAAGCATCGCCTGCTTGAACTGGGATTTCGGGCATGCCATGGTACGGCCGAGAGCCTTCCAGAAATTCTCGATCTTCAATGTAAGTTCCGGATCCTGATGCAGTTCAAGTCCGAAAAAACGGGCGACTGTTTCAAGGGTTATATCGTCAGAAGTAGGACCGAGGCCCCCTGAAACAAGCAATATATCGGAGCTTTTCAACGCACAGCTCAATGCTTCGGCGATCTCCTGTTTTTTATCCCCGCAGGCGATCTCCTGATGCAAGGGGATCCCTTCGGCGGCCAGAGCCGAGCCGAAACAGCGTAAATTGGTATTGACTGCACTGCCTTTCAACAATTCAGTCCCGGTGGAAATAAAAGAAATATTCATAATACTCCGTTTACGGGCATATACACCCGGTTAGATGGATTATTTTGTAATCTGTCCCTTGAAATCCGTAATTTCATCAGTTTTGCCGCTGCGGAAAACAACTCCGGCAGCCGGTTCCCGACGAGGGGCATTTTATCGTGGCTGTAGCCTTCCTTAACGATGAGATTGGCGGCATCAATTGCAAAATCATATTTGCCGTAAAAATCATTCTGCAGCTTCTTTCCCTGAAAATCATTGAGTTTCACCCATTCATAGGCATAATTTCCGCCATTTGAATAAGCATTGCTGTCAAGCTGAACAGTATAATCCGGCATTTCAGACGTACTGGAATGGATCGGCTCATCGCTCAAGGCAAAGGGGATGCCGTTTTTGTAATCCCAACGGAAAATCTCTCTGCCTGCTCCGCCTGCAGTTGCGATCACAGAAGCATGGTCGGCCCGGTAGCGTGCATCAAGCAGGACTCTGATATTGAAAATTTCCATGGACATCGAGATGATAAGCACCACCAGAAGCATGGCAAAGCCCAGAAGCATGATCGCCATTTCAGTAGTTGCCTGTCCTGATTCTCCGGAGTTATAGATCTTTTTCATAATCTCAAAGGTCCTTTTTGAGCATCGTAACCTCCGGGATTCCAGATTATGTGATTACCTCCGGAACCACTGGAAAAATCATTATTGTAAAGTATCGTGGGATCCATTTCACTATTGAGCACGATCTTGTTGCGTGAATCTATGACATAATAGTGGCGGCGGCCCGGTTCTGTATTCACATACACCCGGTAGGCAGTTCCGCCGTTTATGGAATCCGGCATCGCCACTTTGTGAGTGGTTTTGCTCACATGATAAATATTATTTCCACGCCTTACAACCACCCCCTCATAAATTTCGATCCGGCGGCCGTATTTATCCGTGATTATCTGTGATTCCTTGAATCTGGGCTGTTCATTGCCCACAAGTTCTTTGGTGTAGGAATATGGAGTCAAAAAAGGTTCATTGGCAAAAAGCTGCGGTTCCTGGAGCCAGCCGGGACCGGTCAAAACAGTCTGCTGGAATACCCTGTCAGCCCGGACATTGTACCAATCATACAAGCGGTCTTTGAATTCCTTTTCGAAATTACTTTTATTGAATCTGTGATTATAACCGTAATATCTGAATCCCCGTCCCGAAATATAGCCCCCCGGAACAGCTGCGGTCTTTTTACCGCTCCCTGCCGATCTGTCCTTGACTCCATTGACCAGCAGCCGCAGAGCCTGCAGATATTTTTCCGTTCCGACCGGCGGCACGCCCTCCAGATCATTCTGTTCAGCCAACCAGTTCAGGAACCTTTCAAAATCGGAATATCCCATCTTCAACACCTGAAAACCGTAAGGTACCGGCATATATGTCGGCATCGGGCTGCTGCCTTTGAAAACCGGCAATATTATATCTATGGCAATGGGAGGAGTTTCATTCCGTAATTCTCCAAGAACCTTTGCCATTGTACCGGGACGGTATGCTGTGGTTATATCGGAATCCTCCGAACTGCCCCGCTGAGTACCTACACGGGTGGAAGTCACAGACTTTTTGACCAGTATCCCGCCATCCCGCTTTCTGATTGCTTTTCCGGCATCACTATGTTTCATAAATCCGCCCTGCCGTACCGAAGGACGGACTGTAATAACCGATTGCACATCAGCAAAACCTTCAGTATATGCCGCAGGACCTTCATAAATATATTGAGGCTTCACCTCTTTCCGCAAAACCGAACCGCGGAACCAATAGCTGTAATGATCACGGTCATAATCTTCATATTTGCCGTGATAATACTCCGGATACCACCATTGGTCGTAGATACACCACTTCATCGAGGCGGGGAGTTCTCCGGCACCGGAATAAAATTGCATATCAGGCTTCAAATTGTTCATATTAAGAATATCATTTTCGTCATATTCTCCGCCGAACTCCACACCGACGGTAAAAATCTCGCTTTCATTCGGAAATTTATTTTCATCGTAATTTATATCCCACCACTTCCCTTTGAAAGCGGCATCATCCATAGTCCGCAGCATACCGTTGGCCAAATGCCAGAAATGCAAGTCCGGCGGATCATGAGCAGCTATTGCTTCGGCATTTTTCAATATTTCAGTATAGAACCGGGGATTGCCCAATGCTGCCGGATAAGTATGAGGCATTCCGGCAACTCTGGCATTGGGAAATACTGCAACACCGGCGCGGTTGATACGATCGATCATGTTTATATACGGTTCCCGCCAATCGTAATTATTGATGTATTTCGGAGCCCCGCCGTTGCCTTCGATATAGCGATTATCATAATTCAGCAGTTCAAGATAAGTGGCAAGGGCATTATTTACTCTGGTCATCCCATTGTTTTTGGCGGCCTGCTGGGCGGCTGAAAAACCGATAAGCGGTCCGATAAAACTGGCTCTGGTCTGCATTTCGGTCAGCAAATCGACTCTTGCCTGTATTTCCCGGTTCCATTCTTCAGGTTCCTGTTCTTTGTCGGGCAGAGGAGTTTTCCAGTTATTGCTGCCCTCAAGAAGCAATGCTGAAGCCTTGAGCAGATTTATATCACCGATAAGATTCAAGGTTTCCATCTGCCAGTTTGCGCCGGTCAATGAAGCTGCCTGGCTGGCTATTTCCACCTTCAGCTTGGCCCGGATGACATTGTGTATATCAAAGGCATAAAGTATGATCAGCAGCAGAATGACCATAATGGTTATTCCAAGAAGCATCACCTGACCGGATTGATTCTTTCTTTTCATACAGCCTTATTCTTTCAGGTAGAGTTTTGAATAGTTATAAGCTTCAGCTCTGGCTGAAGGTTCGGGATTCCGGCGTATTCCGAAGACTGTTCCAATGGCTTCATGGACAAGGGGCATATTACGCAATATGGTCAAACACTCCACAGTTTCGCGATCGGTCGCCGTGCTGCTGACCCGCAAATAGGGCGAATTACTGTTTTGGGGATGCCAATAGGGATAATGCAATCCGCCGGCATCTCCGTTGACCATATAATTTTCGGCCATACTTTTCTCATCGGCATGGGTAACGCCGCCGCCGGAAATGGCAATAGCAGCGACCCGTGCGCCTCTGAGAGCGATATTGGTTTTGTAGCCCAATGAAACACCTTTGGTACTGTAGAATATGGAATAGTGGCAGAAAAGTTCAGCCATTGCCCATTTGTAAACCTGAAAAAGACCGAAAAATACCATCATGATGATACATATCGAAAGAACTGACTCAAAAATCACAGTTCCCCGTTGTTTTTTATCTCTGCGGTATCTCAAGTGTTCCATATCATACAATGACAACGCTTCAAACGCGGCTTTTATTGCATTACTCTCAATGCGGTATCAACATTACCGAAAGGAGCTGAAAGTTCCACTCCCGCAACGGCTGAGCGTATTTCCGCGAGGGCTTCTCTTGCGATCTCGATCCCCACGGCAAGCTGTCCTTCTTTGGTTTCCGGTTCCGCGATGCGGCGCATGATGGAATCGGGAACCACCACACCCGGAACTTCGTTACGCATGAACTGGGCATTTCTCAAACTGACCAATGGCCAGACACCGGCGATGACCGGCAAATGCAAATGTTCGATTTTTTTCAGGAATCCCAACAATGCCGAAGGCTCAAAAACCGGCTGGGTCTGAATAAAATCAGCTCCGGCTTCAGCTTTTTCACAAATGCGGCGGTATTCCCGTTCCTGATCGATAGCGTTGGGATCAAGTCCCACACCTATAAGGGTCGCAGTCTGCCCGTTGATGGATTTTCCGCCGCAATCGACGCCGCGATTCATCTTGTTCTGCATGGCGACAAGTCCGACAGCATCGATATCGAATACTCCGCTGCTGAAGGGATAATCGCCGAGTTTCGGCGGATCTCCGGTAATAAAGAGCAGCTGTCTGATACCTGCTGCGGCATAACTCAAAAGTTCGGACTGCACACCGATAAGACTGCGGTCGCGGCAGCAGCAATGGGGTATCGTTGCGATCCCGATTTCCCGTTCTATGGTAATGGCAGCCAGCAGGGGAGTTATCCTTGCGCTGGCTCTGGGACCGTCCGGCAGATTAATGGCATCGATACCGTTTTCTTTGCATTTCTTTGCATTGGCAAGAAGTTTGGTCATATCAAAACCGGCGGCAGGTGTGAGTTCCACCGTACGGATAAACTCACCTCTGGCAAGTTTTTCGCCCAGAGTTCCCCGTTCTGCCAGCGGCTTGGCAGGGGGCAGTCCGGTCTGTTCTTCGCTGCTGACGGTGATTTCTATCGCTTTGGAACCGGCAAGGGGTTTGATTGCGGCACTTACTGCGTGGATAAGTTCCGGTCCGATACCGCAGCATCCGCCCACCGCAGCAGCTCCGAGGCGGACAAAGCGCACCGCGTATGTACTAAAATACTCCTCACTTGCCATATAAAGACTTCTGCCGTCCACATCTTTGGGATTTCCGGCATTGGGCTGGAGTATTATGGGCAATCTGGTCGATTTCATCAATTCTTCAAAGTCTTTGAGTACAGCTTCCGGCCCGCCGCCGCAGTTGATCCCCAGAGCCGCCGGAGGGTTGGCCGAACTGCGTGAGGTTATCTGCTCCAGCATACGCTCCTTATCAGCAGCGAGTTCGGAACCGGCGGCAAAACTCAGCACATAAACCATATCCGGGAATTCCGCAACTGCATCAAGTACGCCTGAAAGGTCGTCAAAACTCCTCATAGATTCAAAGATCACAAAGTCGGCATCGAGCAGATACTGAAGCTGATCGGCAATGATCCCGGAACGGCTTGCAGTATCGGCATCAGATTCAGGTTCACCGATGGGACCTACCGATGCGGCGACCAATGCTTTATCTCCGGCGGTCTCTCTGGCGATGGCGACCCCGGCCCGGTTGATCGCACCGGTCTGGTCTGAAATACCGTAACGCCGTAAATTACGGGCATTGGCGTTGAAAGTATTGGCCGTAAGTACTTCTGCTCCGGCACTCAAATACGCTTTATGGATCTCTGCAATGACCGCAGGGCGGGTGAGATTGAGTTGTTCGTAAGAATTGTTGACAAAGAAATTTCTCTTGTACAGCTCGGTTCCGGTAGCTCCGTCAAAAACCACCACTCCATTATTGAGTTTTTTGCGCAATATGTTCAAGATTAGCTTCTCCTGATGAAAAAATATTATCGTAAGATAATATAACGGCAGATCATCAAAAATGCAAATGGCAAGATAAAAATATGACTCTGTTTCCAACAGAGAAAAGTAATAATGCTATGCTGCAGTACTGCGATCCGCCGGATCTTTATCAAAAGACCCTGTTTCCCATAGGGGCAGTTGTCCTTTCTCAACATCTTTCAGCGGCACAAAGCCTATCAAAAAAGCAGCAGCTGTTCGTCGTCATCATCCTTGCGGGATTTTTTCTTCAGCCGGACGGTCTGCCGGGGAAGTCTGGCAACCGCACTGCGCTGAACATCTCCGGTATGCTCCAGAAGTTCAAGAAGCACCCTGGCACGCTCCAGAACAGGAGCCGGAAGACCGGCCAGCTTGGCGACCTGTATACCGTAACTGCGGTCGCTGGGGCCGGGAACGATCTGACGCAGAAATATGATCTCATCACCATACTCCCGTACTGCCACATTGTAGTTGTTCACTCCGCGCCGGGTACGGGCCATTTCGGTCAATTCGTGGTAATGGGTGGCAAACTGGGCTCTGCAGCGGATCTCATCGTGAAGGAACTCCGCCACCGACCAGGCAATGGAAAGTCCGTCAAAAGTACTTGTACCGCGGCCTATTTCATCGAGGATCACCAGACTCCTGGAAGTTGCATGATTGAGGATATTGGCTGTTTCCAGCATTTCCACCATAAATGTACTCTGCCCGCGGGAAAGATCATCAGCTGCACCGACACGGGTAAAGATCCGGTCTACCAGTCCTATTTCTGCCGATTCAGCCGGAATAAACGAACCTGTCTGCGCCATAATGACCAGCAGGGCAGTCTGCCTGATGTAAGTTGATTTCCCTGCCATATTTGGCCCGGTTATCAGCATAAGCCGGTTCAGATCCCCGTCAAGGCAGCAGTCATTCGGAACAAACTTACCGGGCATCATACGATCTATTACCGGATGTCTGCCGCCGGTGATGTTCAACCGGTCATCTTCAAAAATACCGGGCCGGATATAATGATAAACTCTGGCACTTTCAGCCAATGCTCCGAGAGCGTCTACAGCGGCGACTGCATCGGCAGCCTCCTGAAGCGCGGCAGTATACTCTACGGCATTCATACGCAGCCGGGCAAAAATTTCACTTTCCAGATTTCTGGCTTTTTCTTCCGCCCCCAGGATCTTGTTTTCCAATTCCTTGAGTTCCGGAGTGATAAAACGCTCGGCATTGACCAGAGTCTGTTTGCGGATATAATCTTCCGGAACCGATGCCAGATTGGATTTACTGACCTCGATATAATATCCGAAAACGGAATTGAATTTCACTTTCAGGGATTTGATCCCGGTGCGTTCTATTTCCCTCATCTGGATTTGAGCCAGCCAGTTTTTCCCTTCGCCGGCAGCGGAACGCAGCTCATCAAGCTCCGGTGAAAATCCGCTTCTGATAACGCCGCCGTCGCTCAGCAGCACCGGAGTATTCTCATCTATGGTATCTATGATCCGGCTCACCAGCGGGGAAAAATCAGCCAAACGCCCCAATTCCCGTTCAAACACCGGAAGATTAAATGGCTCCAGCAGCAATTTCACTCCCGGCAGACAATCAAGAGAATATGCCAGAGCCAACAGATCGCGCGGCCCTGCACTTCCGATATTCAACTTACCGGTTATGCGTTCAATGTCGCGGATAACGCCGATAGTTTCACGGAGTTCAGCCAACGACAGCTGGTCATAAAGAAATGATTCGACGGCATCCTGACGCTCCACGATAGCATCGTGATTTTTCAAAGGCCTCAGCAGCCAATTGCGTAATTTCCGTCCACCCATGGGAGTTACGGTTTTATCCAGCACACCCAGCAATGAACCGGCTTTGCTCCTGTCGTACATGGAACATACGATCTCAAGATTCCGCAGCGATATGGGATCAAGTTCCAATGCTTCACCGCAGCTGCGGAGTTCCAGTTTCGTAACATGTCCGGCCTCATGGCGCAAATTGACCGTGGCATAACGGAGCAATGCACCGGCGGCACACACCGCTTGGGGAAACTCACGGCAGCCGAAACCGTCCATCGAAACAACGCCGAAATGCTCACACAGGAAACGGTGATTTTCCTGATAATCAAATTCAAATTGATCCACTTCGGTAAAGAGCATTTTTTCCGGCCCCGGCAAAGTTCCGGCGGTTCTGAGATCTTCAAGCAGCCTGCTTTCGATAATAGTTTCCCGCACATCAAACCGGCGTAATTCAGAATCCACCTGTCCGGCGTTACCGGTAAAAACGAAGAACTCACCCACGCTGACATCCAGCATAGCCAGAGCAAAGAGCCCGTTTTTATCCCGGCACACTCCGGCGGCATAATTGTTCACACCGGCGTTGAGCATAGTACTTTCGGTAACAGTACCGGGAGTGATGATCCGGGTGATTTCCCGTTTGACGATCCCTTTGGCAAGTTTGGGATCTTCCATCTGATCGGCGATGGCAACCTTCAAACCGGCTCCCACCAGTTTGGGCAGATAACTTTCCAAAGCATGATGCGGGAATCCGCACATGGGCACTCCCTGCCTTTTGGTCAACACCAGATCAAGTGCCGCACTGACCCGTTCGGCATCTTCAAAAAACTCCTCGTAAAAATCCCCCAGCCGGAAAAGCAGTACCGCATCGGCAGGGATCGAGGCTTTGGCTTCCCGGTACTGCCGCATCATGGGAGTCAATTTTTCTTCAGCAGTTTTCACTTATTGAACTCCATTTCCACCCGTACCCCTTTACCGGCGGCACTCGCTGCCGCCTTGAAAAGAGAAACGCGGCCGTACTGCACCGGATCATAAGAAAGCAGCATTTTTCCAATCGCTCCTCCCAGAGCCTCAAGCAGATAAAAGGAGGAGTTTTCGGCAATTTCCACAGTGCGCCGCTCTATTTCTGAATAATCCACACTCAAGGTCAGGTCATCACTTTCAGCGGCCCATTTAAGATCCAAGCCGATTTCAATATCGATCAGCAATTGCTGACGGCGCACTCTTTCATGCTCCAGAGTACCGATGACAAGCTGGACCGCGATGGCTTCAATACGGATCTTATCCATGGTCATTTCTCCTGATAGCGTGTCGGATCAGGTATCCCGGCTGCCGCAAATCCGGCTTTCCGCAGCGCGCAGCTGTCGCAGATCCCGCATGAACGCCCCTGAGGATCAGGATCATAACAGCTTGTTGTAAGTGAGTAATCCACCCCCAGGGAACTTCCACAGCGGATTATTTCAGCCTTGCTCATGGATTGCAGCGGTGTTTCGATCACCCAATGCCATCCTTCATCGCAGGCGCAAGTTCCCAATTCAGCAGTTTTGCGGAACGATTCGATAAACGGCGCACGGCAGTCGGGATAACCGGAGTAATCAACGCTGTTGACTCCGATAAAGATATGACGGGCTTTCAACACTTCGCCCCACGCCGCAGCAAAAGAAAGAAAAATCAGATTGCGGGCGGGGACATAGGTTACGGGAACTTCTCCGGAGTTTGATGCTTCCGGAACATCGATGCTGTCATCGGTGAGAGCCGAACCGCCCCATTGACGCAAATCTATACTCATCACGGAATGGCGGCTCACTCCGAGCGACGAAGCCACCCGGCGGGCAGCTTCCAATTCGCATTTGTGCCGCTGCCCGTAGTCAAAGGAAAGAGAAAAACATTCAAACCCTCTGGATCGGGCGATAGCCAGACAGGTGGCGGAGTCAAGTCCGCCGGACAACAATACAACAGCTTTTTCCATAACACTATTCCCCGGCTCCGGATCAAACGCCGCGTTTATCTCCCCAAATGATCTTGTGCAGCTGCAGCTGCATACGCAAAGGAATCCGGCAATCAATGACCCACGCGGCCAGATCCTCAAAAGAGACTCTGCCCCAAACCGGACTGACTATCAGATTGGCAGTCCGCTCCGGCAGAGCGTATTTTTCTACTGTTTCGCACGCAAAATCAAAGTCACGGCGGTCTGAAACTACAAATTTCACCTCATCATGCTTTTGAAGCAAAGCGTAATTGGCGTAAAGATTGTGCTCACTCATGCCGGATCCGGGAAGTTTGCAATCCAGAATCTTTCTTACCGCAACTGGGATATTGCCGATCGGCAGCGAACCGTTGGTTTCCAGCAGGACTTCAAAACCGGCATCAAGCAGAGCTTTACACAGCTCCGGAGTTTCACTTTGTGCAAGGGGTTCGCCGCCGGTTATTTCAACCAGAGAAAGCCTGCTTGCGGCTGCGATTTTCACCAAGCCGTCAACAGAGATATCTTTTCCGGATTCCGGGGACGCTGCGTAAAGCGTATCGCAGTAAGAGCATCTCAGATTACATCCGGCAAGCCGGATAAAAAAACATTTTCTTCCGGCATGGGTCGATTCGCCCTGGATACTGGCAAAAGTTTCATTGACCAACACTTTTGCTGATCACTCCTCAAAATAGGTGATTGCCGAATTGGCGGATTCCTCAATACGGATACTTTTCACCTTCAAGACACCGTTATTGACAGCTGCTCCAAGTCGGCGGTAAATATTTCTCGCCATGACTTCGCTGGTGGGATTGATATCGGCATATTCCGGTAATTCAGAAAGATTCTTGTGATCGTATCCGGCAAGGATGTCATCAAGAGCAGCTTTGAGCAGCTTGAAATCCAACGCTATTCCGATCTCATTCAGGGAATCGGTACGCACAACAGCGATCACATTGTAATTGTGTCCGTGCAGATTACGGCAGTCGCCGTCATATCCCTTCAACTGATGCGCCGCAGAAAAAGTGCGGCGAATTTCCACATCAAACATCAGAATTCCTCATCCTCATCTTCTTCATCAAATTCTTCGTCATCGAACTCATCATCGCTGATTTCAGGATATTCATCATCATCGAATTCACTGATATGTTCAAATTCGTCGTCATCTTCCAAATCGCCGAAAATATCATCCTGATCGTCTTCGTAATCGAATTCATCTTCGTCGAGTTCATCATCCCCCATAACAAGGTCAGGGGCACTGATCATGGCTCCGCACTCCGGACAGCAGCCGTCCTCAGATTCGATAGCGGACTCACGGACTTCAATATTGCAATATGGACATTTACTCATGACAGTTCCTTTCAGTTATCAGTAATATAAATTTCAAAAATCCAGCAGGAACTCACCGGACTGTGCAGCAAAGCATTCTTTTCCTGCGCAAGAATCGCTTTATCCGAAAAAGGCGACCCGCAAACAGGCCGCCTCATTTTTCATTCAGAAAAATTGTGCTGCACCGGCACAATCCTCAAAAGTACTTCAGCCGCCTGCCACGGAACACTCCGGAGCTGTGCGGAAATACCGGACTTCCGTTCTTTACTTTCCGGTCTTTCCGGCCTTGGTGGCGCGGGCGGGAGAGGAATCATAAATTGAAATGAAGTCAACAGAACCGAAGTTGGTCAGAGGCTGATTCACGACCTTCTGAGCCATGTTGACGATATCGCTGTCGTCAGACTTTGCACCGGCAGCCGAAACTCTGGCATTGTATTCGCGGCGGGCCAGTTCCAATTCCTTGGCGGCACGACGCTTGGCGGCTTCGAGCTCCTGACGGATACTTGTGATATTCTTTGCGCTGATGGAGTTGATACCGATGGCATTGAGCATACGGTAATAAGCCACATAGTAGTTGCCCATGGTCATCAGCCGTTCGATTTCAGTTTCAGCAGTAGCCAAACGGATGTGATCCAATTCAAGCTGTGACAGATCTCCCGACCTGACAGTGCGTCGGGCCTGAGCCAGGTTTTCTGCAAAGGCCTTGTTGACCTTGGCATCGATATCATACCGCTGTTTGGTAGCGATAAGGTTGGCATGAGCGATTCGCACCTGAGCCATAACCGCGATAGCCTGAGCAAAGCTGCGTTTTTCCTCAGCCTTGACCTGTTTATTCATAGCCATAGCGCGGGAAACATGCACCGGGATCTTCAACAGATTGTAAGCGGCACGGATGCCCAATTCCCACCAGTTCATGTGATAGAGGAAGGAATTGGAAGATCTGGTAAAGTCGGTAAAAATACGCACCTGCGGGAACATCTGGACGATCTCTTTGCGGACTTCCAATATGTTGATATGACGCTGGATATCGATTTCATAAAGTTCAGGACGCTTGAAAAGAGCGATCTGTTCCATGGTTTCGATATCGGGCAGTTCGTAATCGGGCAAACGGTTGAGATAGGCATCTTCGACGGTGATCTTGCCGGAGGGAGCCATACCCAGCAGGGAACGCAATTCTACGCAGCTGTTTTCATAACTGCGGACATAGTTGGTAAGACGCTTTTCCATTTCGATGAAACGGCGGGTTTCATCAAATGCGCGGAAAGGATCGATCTGACCTTTCTTTCCAAGTTTCTGGATCAATTCGTAACGGTTGCGGCACTCCTCAAGAAGTCCGGTGGTGATGCGGATCGCTTTCTGGGCGGCGGCCACAGAAAAATAGGCGCGTACCACATCGAGAGTAAGGTTCTGTGCGGCACGGATCGTACGCTGTTCCTGCATGTAGACCCTATCCTGAGCCTGCTGAGTATTGAAGAAAGCCAATCCGAAGTCAAGCACACTCAAAGCAAGGTCGATATTGAGGTAATTCACATCGCGATCCTGACTCTTGGAGTAACCGTAAGTCAAACCGCCTTCGCCGACCTTTTTGCTTGAAGACGCAGGTTCGTTATTGCGCCATGTGAAGTTATCATTCACATTGAGTTCAGGAAGCATACCCAGCATTTCAGCTGTTTTCATTTCATGAGCAACTTTTTCTTCGAGCTTGCTTACCTGAAGGTTCAAGTTATGCTCTTTGGCGATGTCGATACATTCGCGCAAAGTGAGTTTTTTACCTTCCAGAAGTTCCCGGTATTTAGCACTTTCGAAATGCTTGATCGCATATTCCGCACGCTCATTCCGGTAATCTTCCATACTCTGGCAGCCGGAAATACCGGCAGCTGCAGCCAAAGCAGCCAAAGCCATGACTAATTGATTGATTTTCTTCATACTTTCAATCCCTGTTTTTAGTTTGATCCGTTATAGAAATTTGATAATTCATCAGAAAACACAAGAACAACTCCCGCATTGCGTTTTTCCGGAACCTGTTCTTGAAGCTCCTGCTGTTTCTTCTGACTCACTCATGCCGGGAACTTCCCCGGCACGGCAAGTCAGAAAAGAAAGGGGGAAACCTTACTTGGCAGCTTCATTCTTCTGAAGCACACCGGCTTCCAGAAGTTTGTCGATCAACTGCTGCATGGAGTTATAGGCTCCAAGGAATCCCTGGGGGGGCATGATGATACGAACGCTGGTTTCAGGGGTGGGAGCTTCGCCGTCAGCACCGGGCTGCAGAGTAACATAGTCAAAACGAACCATCGCACCGGCGAAGTGGATCTGACCGATTCCATCAGCAAAAATTTCTTTCTTACACATGTTAGATTCTCCTTGTTTATTGTTGGTATTCAAAATTGTCAAAGTACAATCCTCTCAAGCT
>JAFVRT010000084.1 GCA_017504125.1 Lentisphaeria bacterium | reverse complement strand
GCCATGGAAAGGGTATCCTTTCTTTCGCACAGCCATGCCACCGATTCCACCCGTTGAGGATGGAGTGCAAAGATCAGCACAGTTATTCCTGCCCAGGCCGGAGAAAGAGTTTTTCCGTTCCATTGCAGTTTACGGAGCAGACAAAAGAACAGTACTCCATTGAGTGCATGAAGCAGTATATTCGTAAAATGAGATCCGGAAACAAAGTGTTCTTTGCCCCAGAGAAGCATGTCGGCATACAGCGACAGAGAAGTAAGCGGGGTACGCAATCCCAGTACAGGTTCAAAGATACGCGATATGGAATTCTGAAGCGAAAGAATATTGAGATGATAAAAAACATCATCAGAGATCAATTCTTTGAAACTCACTGCAGGCAGAAATGCGGCAACAGTAACGATAAAAACAAACGGCATCCAGAATCTATCTGATGCACTGTATTTTTCAAATAACTCTTTTATTTTTTTCATGGAAAAATTTTTTAACGGTTACAAATAAAATGCACATGCTAAAATTACCACAAAAAATGCGATTTGTCAAGAGAAAAACGCTGTTTGATGCTCTATTTTCAGCATTATGCTCCGGAGCTGTTTCTGCTTCCGGCCCATGTTTTTGCTTTCATAAGAGATTACCTGATGTTTGATCCGGTAATAAAAACGGGTGCTGAAAAAATTTTCAGCACCCGGAAGTGATCTTCAAACCGTCAATCGATCTGGATCCATTCTGAAGTTTCAGACATACCCTTGACCGCAGCATCGAGAATGGCGGCTATCTCAATTGTTTCCTCAACAGGGATGAGTGAAGTTCCGGCTTTGTAAAACTCCAGGATCTTCTGCAGCAGATTGGGGAAAATGGCACTCATGGTGTCGATCTGACAGACTTCGGATTCTGTGGCTGCGTTGAGCTTGAATCCCCAGAAGGCAGAGTAATTCATGGTGGCCAGACGCTGGTCAGGATAACGAACCGTAACGGTAAGACGGTCTTTGTTTCCGCAGACCTGAAGCATTTGAGCACCGGTGCCGAGCAGAGAAACGATCATTTCGATCTGGTGGATCGCATATTCCGGGAAATTTCCGCCGCCGCCGCAGGTGTTCACAAAAAGCGGCGTGTGCAGCTGCTTGCTTTTTTCCATAAGCTCATTGCTGAAACGCAGCGCAGAACTGCTCATCAGCGGAGTATTATGTTTGCGGGCCAGGTCGAACATACGCTGTGCCGCTGCACGGCCCAGAGCAAAGGGCTTGTCCACATAGACCGGTTTGCCGCTTTTGAGAGCGTACTCTGCAAGTTCTTCGTGAACTTCGGGATTGGAGGGAGCCAATACACAGATGCAATCGCATTTGTCGACCACTTCTTCAAGAGAAGCTGCGGGAGTAACATTCTGTTCTTTGCACCACTCCTGCAATCCTTTTTTGCCTTCCGGAGTATATTTTTCCCAGGCCATGGCGACTTCGAATTCATCTTTCAAAGCCGATTCTCTGATCCACTTGGGATAATTATTGGCATGCCATTCATCAATAAAAAGATCAATAAAACCTATTTTCTTTTTCATGGATCATTTCCCTTCTTTATTTTTGCCGCACAAACTCGGATCGCAACCGTTCCAACAGTAGGTGCAGAGATTTTCTTTCGGGATCCCGATAGCCTCAAGCAGACGGTCGAGTTCCTGGAATTTCAATGTGGTGAAGTTGAGTTTTTTCCGGATGATATTCACCATTGCAATATATTCTTTTGAACCGTGGATCTGATATTTTTTCAGGATCTCAGGAGTCAGTTCAGCAGTTCCTTCAAGTTCAGAGATCGCCTGACGGGCAGCCAATTCGTGCTCATTGCGGGAACGGGAAAAATTCAAAAAGCGGCATCCGTAAAGCAACGGAGGGCAGGAGGAACGCATGTGTACCTCAACCGCGCCTTTCTGGTATATCCGTTTTACGGTATCTCCCAGCTGGGTCCCGCGTACGATCGAGTCGTCGCAGAAAAGCAGCTTTTTACCGGCGATCTGGCTTTCGACGGGGATAAGTTTCATCTTGGCCACCCGCTCGCGCATGCTCTGATTGGGAGGCATGAAAGATCTTGCCCAGGTCGGGGTATATTTGACAAATGCCCGGTGGTAGGGGCGTCCGAAACGGTTTGCGTAGCCTATTGCGTGGGGAATGCCGGAATCCGGTATGCCGCATACAGAATCGATCGAACCTTTGAATTCCTCATCCTGATCGGCCATTGAGGCTCCGTTGCGGTAGCGGGCACTTTCGGTATTCATGCCTTCGTAACAACTGGAGGGATATCCGTAATAGACCCAGAAGAATGTACAGATCTTCATACATTTTTCCGGAGCCTTGAGGACGGTCGTACCGGAAGATGTTATTTTGCGGATCTCGCCCGGACCGAGTTCACATTCTGTTTCGAAGTCCAGATTGGGGAAGGCGGAACTTTCCATGGTGACGGCTCTGGCATTGACGGCACCGTTTTCGTCACAACGGACTCCGAGGATCACCGGAGTTCTGCCGAAAAAGTCGCGGGCAGCGTAGATGGCTCCTTCGTGAAGAACCAGCAGCGAGAGGGATCCGTCGATGACCTGCTGGGCATGAGCGATACCTTCGGCAATGGAGGATTTCCGGCAGATGAGCATGGCGGCAACTTCTGAAGGGTTGGGTTCTCCGGAGAAACTGTATTCGGCAAGATGGGCTCTGCCGTCGGCCATTTCCTGCTGCAGTATCTCAGCGGTATTGTTGATCTTTCCAACTGTAACAATAGCGAATGTCCCGAATTTAGAAGTAATGACCAATGGCTGATCTTCATCATCGCTTATTACCCCGATACCGCTGGTGCAATTTTCAAAAACCGCCAGGGATTCAGCTCCGAATTTGGTTCTGAAAGGGGTGTTGGAAATATCATGGATACGCCTTTTTATCACTCCATCTCTGCCGCTCATGGCCATGCCGCCGCGCCGGGTTCCCAGATGTGAATGATAGTCTGTGCCGTAATAAATATCTTCCACGCAAGGTGCGTTGGAAACTGTTCCGAAAAAACCGCCCATACTCTCTTATAATCTCCGTATCATCATAGTTGCCGTTGTTAAATTTACCACTCCGGAACTATTTTGTCAAATGGGGAAGTGAAAAAATCGGAAATATCCTTTGATTTTTCCACTTTGCAGATGCAATGTTTGCTGAAAAATGCGAATGGCTGAGAATATGGGCCGACAGACGGGGACTTGACATGATATCGGGAGCAGAAGAACAGCAATGATATGTTTTTTCTGTGATTTGTATAAAGAAATTACTTGACTTTTTGTATAATATCGACTAAATTATCAAAAGTGAAAAATTCAAGGCATGTAGCCGGGGCTCGTGCCGGACATTTAATTTAAGGAGAAAGTACAATGGCTGTTGACAAAAATTCAAAGACCTGGAAGAATCTGGAATATGCTTTTGCCGGTGAATCCCAGGCGCGTAACAAGTACACCTATTTCGCTTCCAAGGCCAAAAAAGAAGGCTATGAGCAGATCGCCGCTATTTTTGAGCAGACTGCCAACAATGAAAAAGAACATGCAAAACTCTGGTTCAAAGAACTGAACGGCATCGGAACCACTATTGAAAATCTGGCCGCTGCAGCTGCCGGTGAACATGAAGAATGGACCGAGATGTATCGTACTTTTGCTATCGAAGCGGAACAGGAAGGATATACCGAACTCGCCCGCGTACTTGAGCGCGTGGCCGCTATCGAAAAGCGTCACGAAGAACGCTACCGCAAACTGATCGCCAATCTCGAATCCGGTGAAGTTTGGGTGCGTACCGGTGAAAACCGCTGGGAATGCCGCAACTGCGGACATGTCTATATCGGTGCCAAGGCTCCTGAAGTCTGCCCCACTTGCAAACATCCAAAAGCCTACTTCGAGATCGAAGCTCAGAACTACTGATAAGTTCTGCTGCAGCAGAAAGCACTTTCCCGTTTGAGGGAAGGTGCTTTTTTTGTGTAATTATGATAATATCTAAATTATTTAGATGTTTTTTTCAAAAGAAACTTGAAAAATTACAGTATTGGGAGTATATTAGTTAAAATGCAAAATAGTTTTGCGGCAAAATAAAAATAAAATTGAAGGTATTTTATGTTGAAGATATTGTCTTTTGCGGGAGTGCTGGTGATCCTGATGTTGTTTTCCGGCTGTGCGACAGTCAGAGAATTGCCTCCTGAGCAGCGCAAAGGTGAGCCTGTTACAGAAGAATATAAGATCTCCCGCGATCTGCTTGTCTGCTTTATGAATAATGATGCCAAAGGCTTCAATAAACGCCTTGCTCCGGAAAACCGCCGGAACTTTGATGCCGAAAAATTCAATACCGCCAGAAACGATATGATGAAGACTTTGGGAACACCGGTTTCTTTTTCTTATCTGACTGAACTTGAATATGTTACATTCAAACTTCATGTGTGGAAAATCAAATTCCGCCTGGTCGGTAAAGACCGGGAACAGAAAGAAAAAGAATATTTCAGCGAAGCATTGTTCCGGGTTATTTCCGGCAGATCCGACCGCAATCAGGTTTGGGTCATGGGATTCAATTTCCTCTGATAAAAAATCCATACCAGAAAAACATTCCATCCACAGGTAATGTTTTTTATTTTTTAATATAATACTGTAAAATCCATAAACTTGTCCAGATATCTTTATTAGTAAAAAGAAAGGAAAAAACAAAAGATGAACAAAAAATTTTGTTCCGCTGCGGTGCTTCTGGCTGCCGTGGTGATGCCATTGGCTGCTGCTGACGGCAAAAAAAATGATGGTGCTGTGCGTACCATTCACCTGCGCCAATCTGATGCCCAGGTGAAGTACGAGAGCAAGGTCTATGAATTGCAGAATGTTTCTGCCGAGTCCATTCTGCCTTTTGTCAACTCTGCGATCCTGCGTTACAGTGCCAACTCTACTGTCCGCCGGGTAACTTCAGTCAACGGCAAGCGTGAGGCTCTGCTGGTTTCCACCGGTGTGGATTTCATGCCCTATGTTGACAACATCATCAAATCTCTGGATCGTCGGGGCAAGATGAACAAAAACGGCATCGAAGGGACCGGGGTTTCCAGAGTCGCTTACTCTCCCCGTTACCGTGCTGCTTCCCAGTTTGCCGATCTCATCAATATGACTATCGGATCTTCTGTCGGTGCAACTTATGTGAACGGCGAAACCAATACTGTTTTCTGGCGCGATCAGGCTGCTGCCGCCAAAAATACTCTCAAGTATGTTGAAATTCTTGACCAGCCGCTGCCTCAGGTCAATGTGCGCCTCAACTACTATGAACTCCGCGACAGCGACCTCAAGGATTGGGGATTCGACTATCTGGCATGGAAAAACGGCCCCGGTGTCAACCTTTTCAATGTCGGCTACAATGCCGGAAAACTTTTCATGGATGAAGTTCTGAGTTCTGCATTGAATGTCGCTACTTCTGCAACCTGGGCCACCGGCGGATTCTTTACGGCTCCCCAGTTTGATATGAGTTTCATCCGCTGCCTGCAGCAGTCCGGAAGTGCCAGCGTGGCTTCCCATGCCGAACTGCGTATGCTCAGTACTCCTGTCAGTTCCATGCAGCAGTTCCGCGCGCTGCAGAACTATCAGATCAGCAATATTGCCAAAGCTCCCTTCGTCTACTCGATTTCCATGACCCCTGAATATCAGAACATCGGCAAAAACACTCTGGGCCGTACCTTTGTCGGTAAGAGCTTCTACGAAGATGCCAACGG
>JAFVRT010000083.1 GCA_017504125.1 Lentisphaeria bacterium | reverse complement strand
TCAAAAAAATCACAGACGAAATGATCGACAATATGCGGCGGATAGAAAATATCAAACGGGCCCAGAGAGCAACCAGACATAATACCGGTGTGCTTTCTGCTGATGAACTCCGCAACCGTTTGGAATTGGAAGCCAGAAAGAGATTGGAATTGGAAATACGGCTGCGGGACCAGAAACTGGAATCCCGGACTGCCGCCGATAAATTGGAACTGACCAGAAATATATTGGAACGGGAACGCCGTCGTCTTGATGATACTGAACGGAAACTTGCTGATACCGCCAAAGCTGAACGCTCTGCCAATGCCGAATTGCGCCAATTGGCAGCTGATTACCGTAAAGTTCAGCAAAAACTCGGATCCGAAGAATCCAAACGCCGTCTTTCAGAAAGAGAACTTGCTGCCGCAAGAAGTGCCATGGCGGCCCGTGATGCAGATTTGGCAGGAGTGAAAAATGCCTTGCGGGAAATGAATTCACGCATAGGAAAAGTTTCTCTTGAAAGACAGGAACTGCAGAAAACACTTGCTTTCACTTCAGGAAAACTCAATACTGCCGAAAGAGACAAGGCTGATTACAAAGGCCAGCTGCTGAAACTTCAGCGTCTTGCCGCCAGACAAAAAATGGAACTGGCTGAAGCTCAAAGGGCCAGAGAACAAATGGAAGTTCTGGTAAAACGCTCCATGAAAGATCTTTCCGATGCCCGCCATGAAGCTGATGAAAATAAAAGTGCCGCTAAAATGGCTGAAGGAAAATTTGCCGCTGCCGAAAAAATCTTAAAACAGGTAACCGGTAAACCGGCGGCAGAAGCCTTTAAACGCTATACAAAAGCTGCTGTCAAATTCAGTTTTACCATCCGGGAAAAGGGCTTGGTGCTTGAACGCAGCGTCAGGGGCGATTATGTGCCGGTGCTGGTCAAATTCGGCAAGCGAACATTGGCTGTCATGCCTTTTGACATGATGATCGGAAGCGGAGAAACTGCAATGTTGTACCGCAATATTACAGAGGTTTCTTATGTCGTATCCACTCCGGATGATAAAGAACGCAAAAACTTGACTTCATCTCTATTGGCTTTTAGAGGTGCCGGAGGCGAGAAATTGGGCGGTATACCGGTATCTTTTTCCGGGCGTACACCTTTGCAGCTGATAAGTCGTAAACAGCTTATTGAGCGTGGAACGGATGATCTTTTCCTTTTCAGCTGCCGCAAATACGGCCGTGAAAGTGCAGCTCTCGGAAGCCGCTGCTCTATCGATCCCCGCAGCGGTTCTCCATATTTGCTCATCCGCAATGAAAAGGGGCGTAAAACAAGTCAGCTTAATGCCGGTCCCGGTGATATCGTCATTACCAGGGACGGAGGTTTTGTCGGAGTCGTAACCGGTTTTGAGAAAGGAAATAATCCTGATGCCAAAGTGCTGCTTTTTGCCGATGATAATGTGTGGGAAAAAGCCGTCAGGATCCCTGCCGGAAAAAATGCTGCCGGTTCTTTCGGGGATGCCGTGCGGAAATTCCGTGATGTCAAAGGAAAAAAATAAGTACAGAAAACTTGCGCAATGAGTTTCAATACATCAGAATCCCAAAATAAAGTTTCCGGAAATACTACAGAAGATTTCACCCAGACCTTTAATTTTTCTCCGGAAAAAGATGAAATATTGAGCGTTGATGAGATCAGGTGTCTGCTGAAATTGCCGGAAGGAAACAGTTTGGATTCCTATGACGATGTCCATACTATCGGAATAGGAGGTTTCGGAGCTGTTTATGCTGCCAAAGAACCGGGACTGGAGCGGAAGCTTGCATTGAAAATACTTCGTCCGCGTTACCGGCAGCAGCCGGAACGGGTAAAAGCCTTTATCCGTGAAGCGCGTATTACGGCTCAGATCGATCATCCGAATATTGTTCCGGTCCACCGCATCGGAGTGTTCGAAGATGCCGGCGTGTTTTTTTCCATGAAGCGTATCGGAGGAGAAACTTTGCGGGCGATCCTGCGTAAATTGCAGGAAAACCGTCCGGGCTATCGTGAGAAATATAATCTCTCCCGGTTGGTGGATATTTTTCTCGGTGCCTGCCAGGGGGTTTCCTATGCACATCAGAACGGCATATTGCATTGTGATCTGAAGCCTGAAAATCTTATGGTCGGTAACTTCGGGGAAGTTCTGGTAATGGATTGGGGCATGGCCCGTTATCTGCCGGAAGAAGATTCTGTGGGAAACGCCAAAACGGACGATTATCTGCAGGCAGGAGCATCTGAAGAAATAAGGCTCGGCGGAACTCCGGTTTTTATGGCTCCGGAACATTTGAGTTTGAGTTCCAACAACCCTACCGTCCGTTCTGATGTGTATGCCATGGGGTGTATACTTTATGCGATACTGACTTGGAAAAGTTCTCCTTTTGAAGGCGTGGAAACTCTTGAGGAGATCCAGAAGCAGGTGGTGCAGGGAAAACTTGTTTCCCCGCGCCGTTGTGCTCCGGAAAGTCAGGAGGTCCCCAGAGAATTGGAAGCAATATGCCTCAAAGCGATGGCAAGGAATCCGGAAAAGCGGTATGCCAATGTCGCTGAACTTATCGAAGATCTGCGTAAATACCGCGACGGTCTGCCGGTGAATGCCTATTCCCCGTCGTTTGTCTACAAATTCGGTAAATTCATATTCCGGCATCCGCTTGTGCCGACAGTACTTTTCATTGCTCTGTTGGTTTGGTGCGGATTTTCGTTATATACTTTTTTCAATGAACAGTTGTATATCGAATACCTCAGAACAAGTGCCGTAACCAACTTCAGGAACGGTGAAAAAAGGCTTATTCAGGCCAAGAGCCGCAACGGCAGATTGAAAAACGGTACGAATGATGCCGCAGATATGCGGGCTATCGAAACAGCCATCGCTTCAGACGCGGCGGATGCTGAAGCCGATTTCAAGACTGCCATGACTTATCTTGTCAGAATTCCGAAAAAATACCGGAATGAACAGAACTTTGTCATGCTGTCAAAGACGATATTCCGGGAACTTATCGGGTTCTACAAGCTCACAAGGAACGATAAAAAATTCTTTGAAAGTGCCCGCTTTTTTCAAAACAGCTGGTCTGATATATTGGCCTATTGCAGAAAACTTGATCCCGGTTTTGATAAGTTGTTCCGGCAGGCAGTTTCCGGCAAAGGAGTGCTGAATATAGAGGGAGATGTCCCTGCAGAAAAATGGCATATCGAAGATGCTTCCGGAAAAAAAATTGTCGTTGCTGATGACAGCCGCAAAGTTCAGGATAAAAAATTGATATTGCAGATCCCGGTCGGTTATTATACCGTTGTGTCAAAGAGCTGCGGCAAGCATGAGATCAGGATCCCGGTCAGAATATCTCTGACTTCAGAAGCAACTGCTGATATCGGAGAGGTATGCAACATACCGGAAGGTATGGTCTTTGTTCCTTCCGGAGAATTTTTCCACGCTCCGGAGCTCAGCAACAATTACAGCCGTTCATCTCATGAAAAGTCCTTTTTCATAAAACGCCACGAAGTTACTGTGGGGGAATATCTGGAGTTCTGGAAAAAAATAAAAGATCCGGAGCAGAAAAAACAGTATGCATCCTATTATTTCAATTCCATAAACTCTCTTATCAGTTTCAGAAGTTGGGACGATAATGGCAAATTACTGCGCCCCGGTCTTACCTTGAAGCATCCGGTCAGCGGTATTTCCGGTACTGCAGCGGAAGCTTTCTGCCATTACATGTCCGGCAAACTCAAGCGAAAAGTACTTTTGACTACCAGGTCGCAATGGAGCAAGGCGGCAGGCGGGATCGACGGGCTTGAATATGTTTGGGGAAATACATATAAAGCAGGAGCAGCCGGAGTGAATACCGGCAAGATTGCTGAAGTGGGATCATATCCGGAAGATTTGTCGGTTTACGGTGCATTGGATCTTACCGGGAATGTTCGGGAATTTGTAAAAGTTCCTTTCAGCAAAAAGTCCGGGCATGATGAGTTTGCCATTGCCGGCGGGTCTTATTATACCTCGCCCAAAGTGGCGGGAAATTCCAGTATAACCTATTTTCCGCGCGGAGGTAATGATATCGGGTTCCGTTATGTTATGCCGCTTGAAGGAACCGGAAGAACTCCGGTGAAAAAAAATGATTGATTTTCGTAATATTTATAAAAGTTTTTCCGGTAAAGACATCTTGCGGGATGTAACACTCCGGATCAATCCGGGCGAAAGACTCGGAGTCGTAGGCCCTAACGGAGCCGGAAAGAGTACTTTGTTTTCGATCCTTATGGGGGAGCTTTCTCCTGATTCCGGATCCATCGCCATACCCAAAAATCACCGTATAGGCATTATGCGTCAGCATATCGACCACCGAGAATTGCCGCGTCCGCTGTTGGAGTTTACAGCTGATGCGATCCCGGAATTGAAAAGCGGTGCTGAAGAACTGAAAAAAATTGAAAGCGATATGGCGGCAGATCTGATCCCGGATGAAGACATTGAACGGGTCCTGCGCCGTCATGGTGAACTTCAGACCATGATCGAACATCTGGGGGCTTATCGCCTTGATGTAGAGGCTGCACAGGCTTTGAGCAGTCTTGGATTTGCGGAAAGTGATTTTTCCCGTCCGCTGTCAAATTTTTCCGGCGGCTGGCAGATGCGTGCCGCTTTGGCCCGTGTGCTGATTTCCCATGACCGTTTTCTGCTGCGCAAGTTGACCAATGTGATCGTGGAGATAAATCAGGGGATCGCCACCCGTTATCCCGGAGGATATGATTTTTACTGCCGGGAACGGGAACAGCGCAGTTATGCTCTCGAAGCTGCCAAAAGGAATTCCGACCGGGAAAAGGAGCGTCTGGAGCGTTTGATCGACCGTTTCCGAAGCAAAAGCACCAAGGCGGCAGCGGCCAAAAGCTGGCAGAAAAAACTTGATTCTATGGAAGATATCGTCATTCCGGACGAATTGAATTACAAAGGAGTCATCCGTTTTCCCGATCCGCCGGATGCCGGGGTGGAGGCGGTCAGACTTGAAAATATTTCTTTCGGTTATGATGAAAATACTTTGCTTTTCAAAGATATGGATTTGACCGTAAATTCAGGTGATAAACTGGGAATAATAGGTTACAACGGCCGGGGAAAAACTACATTGATGAAAGCGCTGGTACGTTTTATTAATCCGAAGTACAATTTGCGAATCGAGGAATCCGTATTTGAGTTATGGATGAGAAAGGAATTTCCCCACAGAAATATTTTGACTTTTCGGGAGACGGAAAGCGTGAGTTCTACAGAGGGAT
>JAFVRT010000082.1 GCA_017504125.1 Lentisphaeria bacterium | reverse complement strand
CAGCAGCTTTTTCAGTCTTTTTTTCCAGTTCTTTTGCAATTTCTTTTTTTTCTGCCATTGAATTGCCTCCACTTTCATATTATATTTATATATGGTGATAGTGCAGAACAAGACCTATTTTGCATTTTGTTCTGCAATATCTAAAAAACATTATAATAGGTTATGAAAAAAAATCAAGGCCTTTTTTTGTGAAATGGCATAAATTTTTAGAAAATTATATAAACTCTGCTGTCCGCGACGCAAATCAGGTAACGGCAGTACAGCCGGAACTGGCTGCACTGCCATTATTTCGTGCCTGCAAAAATTCCGGAAAAAAGACAATTATGATTTGTCCCGGAACTACTCAGGCAGATTCCATAGGCAGTTCCATTGCAGAATATGCAGAAATTTTCAAATCCGGACTGAAGATACTTTTTCTGCCTGAAACAGAACGGGGTAAACTCCATTTTCCCGGAGCAGAAAGCCGCCGAGCCCAGGCCTTGAATCAACTGCTTTCAGGCGGTTATGATCTGGTCATCGGCAGTATCAACGCCTTCACCGGAGCCGCCCCGGATCCGGTTGAAAGTGCCGAAGCAAGGATCGAACTGCGCCCCGGCATGATTCTTGCTCCGGAGGAATTGGTCAAAAAACTTCTTGTCCTTGATTACGATGACGAATACGAAACATCCGTACCGGGGGAATTTTCCCGTCGCGGCGGTATCATCGACCTCTACAGTCCAGCTCATGATTTTCCGTGCCGTATTGAATATTTCGGAGATGAAATAGAAACATTGCGGAGTTTCGCTCCGGAAACCCAGCGTTCTATCCGGAAACTTGACTCCTACCAGCTGATCGGCCGTTCCGGGATATCTGCCGGAGGAGAAGCCGCTTCAGACGCATTGACATATATCGGAAATACCGATTTTCTCTTTCTCAATGTGTTCCCGGAATCATCAAGGGCAAGATTGCGGAAATATGCCTCCGAAAAAGCTCTTTCCCGTTTTGATGAATTTTCCGTTTGCTGCCGTAAATCCGATTGTGAAAGGACTTTTATCGACCTGCAGCCGCAAGAAGCGGCAGATGAATTTCCATTACCGGATATAATACCGGTTTTTGAAAAAGATCTGACAGGCATCCGCCGCAGCCGGGAAGAAAGTACACAATTCCGCCTCAATGAATTGAAACAGAAAATAAACCTCGTAAGAGGAAACGGCGGACTTACCTTGTTTTCCGCAACAGACGATTCCACCCTTGAAAATATAAAAAAATGGTGTTCTGCCCAAAAGATCCCTTCTGCAGCAGTTGAATATGATACTGCAACATTCCGTACAGGTTTTCTGCTTCCTTTTGAAAATTTTTTGTTGATAACTGAAAAGGAATTGATAGAAGCCGGATTTCTCCGGGAACGAATAAATGCAAACTCTGAAAATAATGAAACAACTGAGCAAGATGCTCTGCCGCCGCCTTCTCTGAAACCGGAGTTTTCTCTCGCAGATATCGACGAAGGCGATTTTGCGGTACATATAGATCATGGAATCGGAATATTCCGCGGATTCAAGATATTGGAAAACAGCGGAAGCGCAAGAGAAGTGATCGTCATGGAATATAAAAACAACCAGCAGATCTATATTCCGCTTACCGAAGCTCATAAATTAAGCAGATATGTCGGAGCTGTTTCTCATGTAAAACTCCATGCCCCCAATTCATCAAAATGGAAAAATGATTGTCTGAAAGCCGGTTCCGGAGTCCGTTCTTATGCGGCCGACATGCTCAGGCTTCAAGCTATGCGAAAATCTATTTCCGGCATCCCCATGCGCCCGGATCAGGCGGCAGAAAAAATATTTCTGAACGATTTTCCGTTTCACGATACTCCGGATCAGAAAAGGGGAACTGTGGAAATATGCAATGATCTTGCCGCCGAAAAACCTATGGACCGGCTGCTTTGCGGAGATGTGGGGTACGGCAAAACCGAACTTGCCATGCGTGCAGCATTCAGAGCTGTTTCTGCAGGTTATCAGGTAGCCGTCATCGCGCCGACCACCGTTCTTGCCCAACAGCACTATACAAGTTTCTGTGAGCGTTTCGCAAAATATCCTTATGTGATAGATGTTTTGAGCCGGTTCCGTTCTCAGGCAGACCAGGAGCGTACCATTGCCCATCTGGCTGCAGGCGGAGTGGACATAGTCATCGGGACCCACCGTCTGTGCAGCAGCCGCATCAAGTTCAGAAATCTCGGTCTGGTCGTCATCGACGAGGAACAGCGTTTCGGAGTTCAGCTCAAAGAAAGGCTCCGTCGGTTCCGCGCGGAAGCAGATGTTCTTTCCATGTCGGCCACACCGATCCCCCGTACTCTTTATCTGGCAATGGCAGGAGCCAGGGATCTCACGACTTTAATGACTCCTCCAAAGATGCGCCTGCCCGTTAAAACGGTTATTTCTCCGGAAGATCCGGCAATGATAGCCGATGCGATCCGGTCAGAACTCGCCCGCGGCGGTCAGGTGTATTATCTTCACAACCGGGTAAAAACCATTTCCGCCACCGTGCGCCGTCTGAAAGAACTCGTTCCGGACTGCCGTTTTGCGGCAGCTCACGGACAGATGCCGGAGCAGGAACTGGAAAATGTTATGAAAGATTTTCTGGAAAACCGTATCGACTGTCTGGTTTGCAGTACCATCATCGAATCCGGGCTCGATGTTCCCAACGCCAATACCATAATAATTGAAAGAGCTGACCGTTTCGGACTCGGAGAACTCCACCAGTTGAGAGGCAGAGTAGGCAGGTGGAAAAATCAGGCATACGCCTACATGCTTATGCCTAAAAATACCATTCTCGGAACAGATGCCAGAAAACGCCTGGCGGCAATAAGACGCTGCTCCAATCTGGGAACCGGATTTCAACTGGCTCTGCATGATCTGGAAATACGCGGTTCCGGTAATCTGCTCGGTTCAGAACAATCCGGACATCTCAACGCCATAGGTTTCGACCTCTATTGTCAACTGCTGAAACAGGAGATCGCCGCCTTATCCGGAAAAAAATTGGAACTGCTGCCGGAAGTAACTGTCAGTATCGATTTTGTAAGTTTCGCATGGCGCAATGAAACACCGGGGACGCTGTGCTGTCATATTCCGCCTGACTACATTCCTTCTGAGCGGCTGCGTTTTGATGCCTTCCGGCGGCTGGGAAATCTTCAGAGCGAAAAAGCACTCGATGATTTCACAGAAGAACTCCGGGACAGATACGGAAAACTCCCGGAAGTAACCAAAAATCTCTTGAAGATCACCAGAATAAGAATTCTGACAGCTCTGGCAGATTATCGGCAGATTTCCGTAATAAACGGCCGCATAAGCATGAATAATCCCGGAGGAACGATCTACCGTCTTGCCGACGGAACGGCTCCCCGTATCGACTATAATGATTCTCTGGAACTGCGCCTCCACCATTTGACTTCAATTGTCAGACAGGCTGCAGAAAGAAGGTAATTTTTTTATGAATGATTTTCAACGCTCAATAGATTTACATACCCACAGCACAGCTTCCGACGGCTCCTGCACTCCGTCGGAACTTATCGAACTTGCCGCAGCAGCAGATCTGGCAGCAGTGGCACTTACCGATCATGACACGGCAGCAGGGATTCCCGAATTTCTCGCTGCCGCCCGTAAAAAACCTTCATTGCTGGCGATTCCCGGAGTTGAACTCAGCACCAGATACGGTTCAAGAGAACTTCATATCGTCGGACTTTTTGTTGATCCGGAAGAAAAGGTATTCTCTGCATATCTGGAAAAAGAGCGTTCAAGGCGGATAAAAAGAAACCGTGATATGAAATTGAAATTGGGATTTCTCGGATATCCGCTTTCTGATGATGAACCGGCATTCGTTGCCGCCGGAGGCATGGAAGCCAATCTCGGCCGTCCGCACTTTGCCCAGGCTCTCGTGGAAAAATACGGTTTTCCGGATCTGCGTACAGTATTTGAAAAACTTCTCGGAACCAATAAAGCAGCCTATATACCGAGGGAATATTCCGCTCCGGCTGAAGCTATCACAGCCATCCACAGTTCAGGCGGTCTGGCAATATGGGCCCATCCCATTTACCGTGACCGGAACGAAAGAGCCTATGTCAGACGGGTAGCCAGAAAACTTTCTGAACGGGGCCTTGACGGTATTGAGGGATATTATTCTCTTTTCGGCCCTCCTGAAACCGCATTGGTACTCGAAGTTGCTCAACAATTCGGGCTGGCAGTTTCGGGCGGAAGCGACTTTCACGGAGAACGCTCCCCCAATATATCTCTCGGCTCAGGAGCCGGAAAACTCAGAGTTCCGGAAAGCCTGCTTCTATCCCTTATGGAACGGAAAAAACAAATCCATTGATTTACCTTCCGTCTTTCCGGCAAATACCTTGAAAAAAAAAGAAAACAAGTGTATATTATAAGCATTAACTTACTTTTGTTCAGGAATTTTGATGATGGAAAAATTATATCTTGGCATCGATATTGGCTCAACCACCTTCAAGGCGGTTTTAATAAATGAACGCGGCAAAGTCCGCCAGACTGTTTACCAGCGGACCCGTCCGGCAGACACCGGCAGAGTCCGTTGTTCCGGAGTGTGTTCCAAATGCGGAGCATGCAACTTCGGACAACTCCGCCAGACTGTAGATAAATTTCTTCAGGATGCCGGAGTACCGGGACTTCATTGCATCACTTGCACTGTGGTAACCGGCAGCCAGATCGTTGAAGATACAGCTGATTTCATTCCTTATGATTTCAGGATCAGCGAAGTCACCGCCCACGTGGCCGGCGCCCGCCATTACCACCCCGAGTGCAAAGCCATTCTCGACGT
>JAFVRT010000081.1 GCA_017504125.1 Lentisphaeria bacterium | reverse complement strand
TTTTGCACCGTCTGCCATCAGTTCAATGGCGATCCCGGCAAGTATTTTGGCATTTACCACATAGGCCCGCTGTTTATCGGCAATGTGATAAGTTATGCCATGACCGGTTCCGGCGGCTCCTGCGGTATAAGCGTGAAGCGTGGGCATGACAGTACTCAGATCACCCATGTCTGTAGAGGCACAGCTGAAATTGGAACCGCGGTTTGTAATTTCAGGATCAAGAGCCGCAGCGGTTTCTGAATATATTCTTTCCAACTCACAATCGTCATACTGCGGCATGTAACCTGGGATCGTTTCGATATCCACTCCGGCTCCAATGGCCATGGCAGCTCCCTGCATTGCCCGGTCGAATTCAGTATGGAGTATTTTCAATGTGTCGATCTTATCTGCTCTGAGCAGAAACTCCATCTTGCATTGATCCGGAATGATGTTGACCACATCGCCGCCCTGAGTTACGATCCCGTGGATCCTGACTGTGTGATTCATTCCGGCCCAGCGTTCTCTGAGCAGCCCCACTGCGGACTGAGCCAGAGTCATGGCGTGAAGTGCGCTGATGCCGTTTCCGGGAGCTGCCGCATGGCAGGCATGACCTTTGAAGACCACTTTTTTGGAAATAAAACCATTGTGTGCTCCGTAACCGTATCGCCCACCGGCGTGGAGCATGAAGGCAAGCTGCACATCGTCAAAGACGCCCTGACGGATAAGTTCACCTTTACCACCGAGAGAAGATATCTTTTTTTCTGCGATCATCTGCAGTCTTTTTTCGATCTCGATACACTCCTCGGCAGGAACAGCGACAAAAGCGATTTTTCCACTCAGTTCATTACTGATACCGGCAGAAACAAGTCCTATTGCCGCCCCAAGCATACCGGCCATACTGGCATTGTGTCCGCAGGCATGGACCGCCCCTGTTGCAGGATCACACTCCGGATGGGTCGGAAGAACAAGAGAGTCAAGTTCACCGAGCATGGCGATCGTCGGTCCGGGTTTTCCAAACTCAAGATCAGCTCTGATTCCGGTGATTCCAAGTCCTTCTCTGGTTGGAAGATCAAGTGACTTCAGTATCTCTGCTGCAAGTTTGGCGGTCTTGAATTCCCGGTAACCCGGTTCCGGATTTTTCCAGATCTGTTCCCCGATACCGATGATTTTTTCCGCATTGTTGTCAATAGCGGCAAAAACCTTTGCTTTCAGAGCTTCTTTTGACATATTCTGATAGACTCCATTTTTTATTTTCCGGCAGTCGATGCAACTTCCGGAAAGGCTTAATTTCTGACTTGCGGCTGCATACGGTAATATGTTCCCCCCAATATGCTTACAGCTTTTTCTGCTGCAGCACGGGGATCGAAAAATCCTTTTATGAAAAGATCCAGATAAAGGGATCTTTCATTTTTTCTTACAGAACCTGTGAGTCTGCCGTTTTCAAGCAGCTGCACAAAATCACACCATTTTTCGTTACCGGTCTGTTGCAGATCCCCTTTGGGTTCAAAACCGGCACTTGCGGTAAAAACTTTGATAAAGTTACTGATGAATTCCGGTGTCCCGAAATCCGGAGCTTTGCATTCACATATGTCAATTGAACAGGAAAGTGCTTCGGCATTGGTTTGTTCGTAACGGCTTTTCCATGACAGCTGAAACGCCCGGCAATCCCGGTTTTCCACTACCGGAACCATTCTTTCCAAACCGTTGTTGCCTACGATCCCCCGGTTTACCAAACTGGAAATAACCCACTCTCTACATCCCATTCCTGAGGCTATAACTTCGATCGCTTTATCAAAATTCACCCCTTCGCCGCAGGTGAAAAGATCTACTGCAGCATACTCATGTTCCGGCCACGCGTGGACGGCGAAATGAGATTCGCTGATAACAATAACTCCGGAAACTCCCTGTGGCGCAAATTGATGAAATCTGGAGTCTATGATCGTGGCTCCCGACAAACGCGCAGAATCAAGGAAAATTTTTTCCATTGCTCCGGCATCTGCCAGGATCCTGGAATCACAATCGTAGAACTCCACGGTCATCTGGCGGCCGAGAGCAAAGCCCCCGGCCTGACCGGTACTCCGGCGGGAAGGATCATTACCCATATTACTTACTGGCGTTCTGCGGTAATAGAGGGATCAAGCTGGCACCGGGTGCTGATTTCTTCCATGAAGGCGGCCTGCAGCTGCTGAGATTTCTGCATACGCAGGATCATCTGATACTGACTTTCTTTGCCTGCATAGTTTTTGTAATCGGGAGCTTTGCGGGCAACCAGTTTGACCATCTGAAGATTGGGCAGAGGAGCGGCAATATCGCCGACTTTCATGTTCATTGCAGTCATCATTGCCTGCTGGAACTTGGGATCGGTGGCAGGTTCTGCCAAAGTGAACTTGAGATTGGTGAATTTAACACCTTTCAGAGTATCAAAAGCCTTGTTCCGGTTTGCACCTTTGAGTTTACGCAGCGCGATGTAAGAATCTTCTGCCTTTTTGCGGGTCGCTTTGTAAAGTTCATCAGCGGTCTTGTCTGCTCTGACCTGAGCCAGAACTTCATCGAGCTGGGCCAACCGGGTTTCGGTACGGCCGCGCAGGAATCCGACGCATGCGCTGTCAGGAGTAACTACTACTTTGGTAACGGGGTTTCCGGCGACCTGATTCAAAGCCTGAACCAGATTGGCGGAATTGATGCTGCCGATATTGGAGGCAGTAAAGGGAACTTTGGGATTTTCCACAACAGCAAGTTTCTTGCTGTCGGCAGCTTTACGGAAGGCTTTGATCTTGTCAGCCATCTTGTCGACGGCAGCTGCGGCATCTGCGGTATCAACGGCAAAATCTTCAGCAGCGCGCTGGGCGAGATCAGTACTTTCGAGTTTGATGAATTCGTCACGGACTTTGGCTTTTACGGCAGCAAATGCGGGAACTTTGCCATCTTTGCCGGTAAAAAGATTTTTGTTGGCATTGTAGAACTTCAACAGTTCTTTTTCAGTAGCCTTTTTGGCTGCCTGGGCGATGAAAAACTTATTGGGAAATTCAACGACCATGACATCCAGCCAGCCGGGGATCGTATACTTTTTGCTGTTTGCGTTGAAATACTGAACCACAGCTTTCTGTTCAGCGGCAGGGAGTTCAGCCAGTTTTACCGCATTGGGTTTGACCAATTTTGCAGCCTTGCCGGTCTGAAATTCGGCGATCTTGAGTTCATAGGTGGTATTGAAGTGACGGAAAAGCTCTCTGGCTTCGCCGGGAGTGGCTATCACAGCTGCACCGAGCTGATTCTGCAGTTTTGTGATGATCAGCATCATGCGGAGCGAGGCTTCCACTTCCTGCTTGGTGATACCGAAACGGTTGAGGTTGGTCAGCAGGGTGTTATACTTTTTCATATCGAATTTGCCGTTGCTCTGAAGCATAGGATGATTTTTCAGGGTCGAAGCGATTTCTTTATCGCTGGCGGAAATGCCCACAGATTCAGCTTTCAGGAGCATACAGTAGAAGAAAAACTGCTGTTCGATGCGGGTTTCTCCGACCGGGAATCCGAGCTGATTGCAAACTTCGAGATTGCGGTGGATATCGCGCAGATCTTCGTAGGTAACTTTTTTGCCGAAGGCTGTGCCGACTCTCATGCTGCTGCCGTTTTCAGGGCCGAAACCGAAAAATGATCCGGGAACCATGAAGCCGATAAAGGAGATGATGATTACGATGGTGATAAGGCCGAAAAGCCAACGGCTGTGACGGTGAAATACTGAGTTGAGTTTTTTAATGATCATAATTGTTGTTCCTTTTTTTTGTTTTTATTTGGAAGTGTTGGTAGTCAACTGAATTTCTACTTCATCCGGTACAATGGATACCAGTTCTATTTCAGGCGCATTTATATGGCAGCGTATCGGCAGCCGTCTGCGTCCGGGTTGTGCAATGCCTACTGCATCCACAAAAAGCCGTACCTGATTCGGGGTGAGAGCCGCAAGTTTTGCTGCCGGACCGCGCAAGATCAATTCAACTCCTCCCGGAGGAGGTGCTGCAATAGAAGTTTCCATATTGTGCTCCGGATTGGTCATGATCGAAACCGGCAGACGCATGGAACGGCGGCTGAATTGGCGGATCAGCTTCACACGGGCCAGAACCCGGTTGGGATCAGCACTTACCTGAGCCGGAAGTGCCAGCTGGGTATCGAATTCAAAAAACTCCGGAGCATCCATAAGCGGGATCCTGGCTGTATGGACATATTGAAGTTTGGAAATAACATCTTCGGAGCCGGTTATCAGCACTTGATCAGGAATGATTTCGCAACTCAACTGCATTCCTGGCGGTACAGTACCGTCAAAAACCGGACGCACCTTTGCATAACGCTCTCCCTTACGGAGCAGGGCCAGCTTCAAGATCCCCCCGGCAGGAGAATCGATGCTGTGGATGTGGAACTTTTTATCCATGATTCTGATATCTCCCGGAGTGATTTTTACTGCGTAAGAACCATCCGGTTGACGGTTGCTGTGATTTACCTTTACATTGGCCTGGACATTACCGGGGTGAAATTCCGCTCCGGCTTTGCCGCGCAAAGTTATGCCTATTTCCGGCATGTTGCCGGCAGGAGGCTGCAACCCGGACTCAAGCAGCAGAGTTACCGGGACCCGCACTCTTACCAGACGGTTTTCAGTCGTCAATTGTGAGTTGAGGTGCAGGTAAAGCAATATCGCGAAAGCTAACGCCACGCCGCGGCGGAGCGGATCACGCTTCAAAAAACGCCATATCTTAGTCAGCATGTTTTTCCCCTTCGCTGCTATTGACTGTATTCAGAAGTGTACCGGAGTTGTCGCATTCCTCCATCATAAGCAATGTTTCGGAAATTTCTGAATCGTCCTTTTGAATAATGAGTTTTTCCAACAGCTGTTCCAACTGCGGGATCGAGAGATCCCGATGGAATACTCCCCGGTAGGCGATACTGATGGCACCGGTTTCCTCTGAAACAGTTACACTTACAGCATCGGTTTCTTCAGAGATACCCAAGGCTGCGCGATGTCTGGTTCCAAGACGGCGGGAAATATTTTCCACTCTCGTAAGCGGCAGGATCACCCGTGCCGCAAGGATATGATTGTCACGGATTATAACTGCACAGTCGTGCAGCGGTGAATTGGGATAAAAAATAGACTCAAGGATCAGAGCGTTTACT
>JAFVRT010000080.1 GCA_017504125.1 Lentisphaeria bacterium | reverse complement strand
TCTTTTGATGAAAACAAACTGGAGTATCACCGCAAGTATGCAGATGTCCAGCTGCTTCTGGCCGGAACTGAAACTCTTTACTACGCGCCTGCCGGAACCGCAGAAACGGTTCCGTATAACCCGGAAAACGACTGCGGTTTCAACAAAGTTCCGGTGTCAGCATTGCCGATCAAACTCGAAGTGGGCAACTTCGTCATGCTGCTCCCGGAAGAAGGTCATCTTCCCGGCACCGGAGACGGCAGCGCAGTTATCAAAGCGGTCGTCAAGATTTCAGCAGATCTGCTGGTCTGAGGGAAAAATTTTATGCAGAATGTGATCAAATCGTCAGGCGGCAGACTTTTTGCTATTGATTCGGAAAAACGCACCATTGAATTTTCCGGATGCGGATGGCAGAAAACAGTTTCTTTTTCTGAATTCCTGCGTTTTTCAAATTCCCGTCCGTGGGAGTTTCCGGTTTCAGAATATGAAAAATTCCGCATCGCGCCGGTTCCGGGAGATACGACGATGCTGGTAGCGGCGGCTGAAAATGACGAACTGCTCTGCGGAGTGGCCTTCAACTTTGACGGTGAAATACTGAAGGGCGATCTTTTCATTTCTTTCAAAAAAGATTCAAATAAAAACTATGCCGCGTTGACCATTCCGATCCCCTCCTGTTCAACATTGACCATGCCGGGAGTACTTTACAACAACAATCCTGCAGTCGCAGATGTTGACACCGTGGCCCATTTCAATCCGGAAGGTACGGCTTCTCTGGTGGTGGAGGAAAGCCGCCTGCCTGTAACCGGAGTCAACGCCGAAAAAGACGGTAAATTTCTTTCCCTTTTTTCGGTTCCGGAACTGGATTTTGAATGGACCCTCGGAGCACACCGCGATCAGGCGGGAAACGATTTTTTACTTCTCGGCAGCGGCTGTTTGAGTTTCAATGGAGTGAAAGATCGGATCTACTCTGCCAAGCGTGAAGTTTCCGATGATCGCGGGATATACAGAAACTTCAAGGCCGGGGATAAAATCTGCAAACGCTTTGCTGTTTCATGGGGCGAAGCTGAATCACGCGGCCACGGATTCCGGGATCTGATAAGTTCCGGTTACGAACTGCTGATGCCGGTTACAGAAGGAGCGTTGACAAGACAGGAGGTCATAAAATTAAAAATGACCGCGTTGGAAGAACGCTGGACGGGCGACGGCTATCTCTGTACAATGCCGGACAATATTTACAACCGTAAACCGGTATTTCTCTGGGGTTGGGTCGGACAATCGTTCCGGCTTGCTCTGTGCGACATGAGAAATTCGCTGCTGAAAAATGAAAAAGCCGGTATCGACCGGATGTACAAATGTGTCGATTTTTTCATAAAAAACAGCAAAACCGGAATTCCCGGACTTCATTACAATTACTTCAATCTTGAAAAATTCTCATGGCATGCTGACGGAACTGATGAAAAGCCGTTGTTTGCCGCCCGTTCACTTGGCGAAACCTGGACCGATCTGGCAAGAATAATCCAATGCTGCCGGGACAACGGTCTTCCGGAACCGGAAGGAGCCCTTGACACATTGCGCGAAGGATTGCAGTTCATTTTTGACCACCGTTTGCCCGGCGGAGCAGTTCCTTTTATGTGGCATGCCGACGGCACACCTGTTTCTGAAGAAGTATCCTGTGCAGGCTCCAGCGTGCTGCCGGCTTTTTTTGAATATTACCGTCTGACAGGTGATAAAAAATGGTGTGAATATGCCGGAGAGATGCTGGATATTTTTTACAAGATCGGAGCAGACGAATTCACCACACCGTTCTCCCATGCCACGCTTGATGCAGAGTGTGAAGACAAAGAAGCCTGCATCCCGTTTTTTGTTGCAGCTGCGGCGGCATGGGAACTTACCGGCGAGGAACGATTCCTTAAATATGCAGAAGTTTCTGCGGATTGGCTGCTCAGCTGGGTATATTTCCACGAAGTACCTTTCCGCAAAGGCAGCATCTGCCATTTGAATAATTTCCGTACTACCGGCTGGCCTTCGGTAAGTGTGGAACATCATCATCTTGATGTCTTTTTTCCGGCGTGGGAACTCTATAAATTCGGCAAGGCTGCCGGGAATCCGGTTTACCGGAATATGGGTAAGAATGTATTCACCGCCTGGAGCCACGGAATTTCCAAAGGCAATACCGATTGGTTTTTCCAGAACCCCGGCCGTCAGGCTGAACAATTTTTCCAGACCGAATGGTTCTTTGTCAATGACGGCGATAAACATTGGAATATGTACAATCCCACCATACGCTATCAGATGCACCGCGCGGGATATGATGCCAAAAATCTCCCGGCGCTTCAACGCCGCGGCGGCAGCAATCCCTGGGATGTAGCCTGGATCATTGCCATGGTTTTGGATGCTGCGCTGGGATTTGAGGAAGAACAGAAAAATTCTGCAAAATAAAAAAACAGGGGTGAAGTTTGACCTTCCCCCTTTTTCTGTTTTACTGTTATCTTCAGAAAATGTAATAAGGAACTCTTGTCCAG
>JAFVRT010000079.1 GCA_017504125.1 Lentisphaeria bacterium | reverse complement strand
AGCGTTTCATTGTTTCAGAATTGAAGAAGGGATTTCCCGAATACGGCTTTATCGGAGAAGAATACGGTGCCAGGAATGCCGATTCGGAATGGTGTTTCTGCATCGATCCCATAGATGGAACCACCAGTTATGTTCATGATTATCCGCTCTACTGTGTTTCAATAGGGTTGCTTCATAACGGAGAATCTTACGCCGGTGTGGTATATGTGCCAAGACTTGATGAGCTTTATTATGCGGAAAAGGGGAAAGGTGCATTTTTGAACGGTAATCCAATTCATGTTTCAGCATGCAATACCTTGGAAACTGCGTTGGGGGCAACCGGCTTTGCCTGTATCCGTGCGCGCCGTTCCAGAAACAATCTGGAGTATTTCAACAAGATCGTTCCGCATCTTCAGGGAGTACGCCGCAGCGGTACCGCCGCGTTTGACATGTGCCAGGTGGCGGCAGGACGGATCGACGGTTATTGGGAGTTCGGACTCTATCTTCATGATGTTGCAGCCGGTGTGATAATTGCCAGAGAAGCAGGAGCCGCAGTAAGTGATATCAACGGCGGTAATGATTATACTGTGAGTATGGTATGTTCAGCTCAGGGAATACATCAGATCCTTTGTGATGAACTGCAGCCGGGACTTTCTTGAAAAAAAGATGTTTCTGTGCTATATTAAGTAAATGCAAATCTGTTACAGCGTTTTGCAGGTGAAAATCTTCTGTAAAGAAACTAAAAAATAAAAAGAGGTATTTATGGCTCTTTTCAGCAGCGGCAAATATTCGACCCTGAAGGTGGTTGCACCTCAGGCTCGCAAGATGGTTATTCCTGACGGTTCATGGGTCAAGTGCCGCAGTTGCGGTCAGACGCTTTATACTGAAAAATTGGAAGATAACCTTAATGTGTGTTGGAACTGCGGTTGCCATTTGAGCGTAACTGCCCCGGAAAGGATCAAACAGCTGGCTGATGCCGGGAGTTTTGAGGAGTTTGATGCCAATTTGAAGTCGGTGGATATGCTGGAGTTTGTGGACTCCAAGCCTTATTCCAAACGCTTGACCGACAGCGTGGCAAAAACCGGTATGAATGAAGCGATCCTTTGCGGAAAATGTACCATTGACGGCAATCCGTGTGCCATCGGAGTTATGGATTTCCGTTTTATGGGAGCTTCCATGGGATCTGTGGTGGGCGAAAAAATAGTCCGCCTGGTGGAGCGTGCCATCAAGGAAAAAATACCGGTCATCATGGTTACTGCTTCCGGCGGTGCCAGGATGCAGGAGGGCGTAGTCAGTTTGATGCAAATGGCCAAAACATGCGGCGCATTTGAAAAACTTGCTGAAGCCGGCCTTGCTTATATCGCGGTGTTGACCAATCCTACTTACGGTGGAGTAAGTGCAAGTTTTGCCACCATTGCCGATGTCATAATGGCGGAGCCGGAAGCCATGATCGGTTTTGCCGGACAGCGTGTCATCGCCGAAACTACCAATGCCAAACTGCCTGAAAATTTCCAGAAAGCGGAATTTCTCTGGGAAAAGGGATTGATCGACCGGGTGGTGGAACGGAAAAATTTACGAAAAGAATTGGGATTGATGCTTGATTTTTTCAAGAATTGAGTATATATTTAGATATCGTCAGTTTTTGATGCCGGGACGGACCCCGTGTGTTGTCAAAAGCGCCAACCGGGTCAGGTGGGGAACCAAGCAGCCCTACGCGATTTTTGACAGGCCTCGGGTAATCTGTTCCGGCTTTTTCATATCTGTACCGTAGCAAATTTTTTCAGGAGTGATTTTTATGGAACGCATTGACGGTCGCAAAGCAGATGAATTGCGTAAATGGAGTATTGTCCCCAATTTTCTTTCACATCCGGCCGGTTCCGCATTGATAAGCTGCGGCGGAACCAGGGTCGTCTGTGCCGTGAGTTCCGAAAACCGTGTCCCCCCGTGGATGAAAAATCAGGGAAAAGCCGGCGGCTGGATCACTTGTGAATATGGTATGCTTCCGGCTTCCACAGGAGATCGTATGAAGCGGGAGGCAGCTTCCGGAAAACAGGGGGGACGAACTGTGGAGATCCAGCGTCTTATCGGTCGTTCATTGAGAATGTGCGCCGACCTTGAACGCCTGGGGGAAAATACTCTTTATGTCGATTGCGATGTGATCGATGCCGACGGAGGAACCCGCTGCGGAGGTATTTCAGGAGCTGCCGCAGCGTTGGCCATTGCCTGCCGCAAACTGTATCCGGAAATTTCTCCTTTCAAACAGCTGGTCGCAGCTGTCAGCGTGGGTATAGTTGACGGAACTCCAGTCCTTGATCTTTGTTATGAGGAGGATTCCAGAGCCGAAGTGGATATGAATGTGGTTATGGCAGAGTCCGGTGAATTTATTGAGATACAGGGAACTGCCGAACATGGAACTTTTTCCAGAAGCCGGATGAATGAGTTGCTGGATCTGGCGGAACATGGCTTGAAACAGATCTTTCAGCTTCAGCGTGAATGTATTGAAGCGGGTGTGAAGTGAGCGAATATCAGGTAATTGCCCGTAAGTGGCGTCCCCAGCGTTTCTCCGATGTGGTGGGGCAGCAGCATGTCGTGCGTACCTTGCGGAACGCTATAACCCAGAACCGTACAGGACATGCTTATCTTTTTGTCGGGCCCAGAGGTATCGGAAAAACGACACTGGCCCGTATCTTTGCCAAAGCCCTCAATTGCCTTGCTCCGGTAGATGGTGAACCATGCTGCCAATGCGAAAATTGCCGCGCCATGGCCGAGGAGCGTTCTCTTGATGTTATTGAAATCGACGCCGCCAGCCGCAATAATGCTGAATCCATGCGGGAATTGGCCGATGATGTCCTGCCGAGTCCTGTGGGAGGAAAATACAAAGTCTATATCATAGACGAAGTCCACATGCTTTCCAAAGTAGCGTGGAATGTGCTGCTTAAAACTGTTGAGGAACCTCCGGAGCATGTGAAGTTCATTTTTGCCACAACAGAGGTACATCAGGTGCTGCCGACTATTATTTCCCGTTGTCAGCGTTTTGATCTGCAGCCGATACCCACCAAACTTATTGCAGAAAGACTTGCTCTCATTGCCAGAACTGAAAATGTTTCAGTTGAACCTGAAGCTGTCGCAGCTATTGCCCGTGCCGCCGAAGGCGGTATGCGTGATGCTCAGTCGCTGCTGGATCAGATGATCGCATTCTTTTTGCGCGGTGATGGCGGTACAGTTACCGGGGAACAGGTGCTTTCGCTTTTCGGCCTTACAGACCGGGGAGAACTTGATGCTCTGGTAGGTTCCATGCTGCGGAATGATCCGGCAAATGTGATAACCATTGTTGCCAAACTTGCCGGAAGGGGTAAAAATCTGGAAACTCTGTTCGAGGAATTGCTCGGAGCAATACGGGCCGTTGAACTTTGTGCGCTGCTTCCACAGCCCGAACTGGTGCTTGATGAAACTCCTGAATCCATAGCTGCTTACCGTCAGTTGGGCGCACAGGCCCCCAACAGCGATGTGGTGCGGATCCTGTTGGAGCAGCTGGCTCCTGCGGGCAGGGTGCTGCGGGATGCCATTGACCGCCAGATCGTACTTGAAACGATGATCCTGAAAGCCATGCGCGAGGCGCATACTGTGCGGATCGACGATATATTGCGGCGGCTGAATCAGTTGAGAACTGCCGGAGAACTGAAATTTCTTGAGCAGCTCCCTCCGGTGGAAAAACCGCTGCCAATGCCGCAAGCTCCTGCAGTTGAAGTCAAACCTGCTCCTGCGGCTGAAGCTCCTGCAGTTGAAGTCAAACCTGCTCCTGCTGCTGAAGCTCCTGCAGTTGAAGTCAAACCTGCTCCTGCTGCCGAAGCTCCTGCAGTTGAAGTCAAACCTGCTCCTGCTGCTGAAATTGTGCCGGAAACAGCTGTGAAAGAAGAAAAAACTGACGAACCGGCAATTACTGAAACTGCTGATGAATCAGCAGAGCATGGAGTTGAAACACCTGCTGCTGATACAAAAATTTCTCTGGAAGAAAAAGATGATGTCCGTCAGGCCCCTGATAAAAAGGTTCGCCGCAGTGTCATCAATCATGATCCTGATGCATTGCGCCGGATCGTCAGAGAGGATCCTAAAGTTGCCGAAGCAGTACAGCTTTTTGAGGGAACAGTCATTGATATGCATGTGATGTAACAACAGTTTCTTGAGCAATAAAAAAAACTGCAAGCCGGAATTTTTTCAGCTTGCAGTTTTTCTTTTTGCCGGAGTTTACCGTCCGAGAGAACTCCAAATGGGCTCAAGATCGACCTGTTCTCCGGTAGTTGCAGCTCTATCCAGAGCCAGAGCGTAAACCGCACTCTGAAGTCCTTCGTCGCCGCTGCATTTGGGGGCTGTACCGTTGAGCATGGTGTCAAAAAGTTCCTTCATAATGAAGGCATCACCGCCGCCGTGGCCGTCGCAATCGGTGAATTTCATGATCGTTTCGGCCGGTTCTCCAAGTTTTTTCCATTTGAGAGATGAGGCATATATATCCAAAGTCATGGTTCCTTCGGTGCAGTGAAACAGCATGCGCCGTTCCGGAATGGCGCTGAACATGGAGTAACTGAATGCAACATGGACTCCGTTTCTGAACCGGGCAATGGAAATGAGGTTATCGTGAAGATCGGAGTCATCGTTGAACGCGGAATCCAACTTGTGGGGATCCCAGAAACATTCGAATTGACTTTTGCCGTATTTTTCTTCAAGATAACGGTTTTCCGGTACGAACAGACTGCGGCCGTGGAAAGCATTTACTTTTGACGGGATCGAACCGGTGAGCCATTCGAGAAGATCGAGGTCGTGGCAGCATTTTTCAAGAATATGAGGACCGGCGTAACGGGTGAGTCTGCGCCAGTTGGTCATGATATAGCCGCCGTGCTGGAAACGGATGTTCTCGTTTGCTTCGACGGAAACCAGTTTGCCGAGAATACCGGAATTGAGTATTTCGTGAGCCTTGCCGTAAATCAGAGAATAACGCAGCACGAAACCGGTGGCAAATTTCTTTCCGTATTTCTTCCAGGCATCGTAAATTGCCTGGCAGTCTTCGATCTTTGTAGCGATAGGTTTTTCGGAAAAAACATCTTTACCGGCCTGGAATGCCGCGATGATCTGATCCTTGTGTGCGTAATTTGGTGAAAAGACCATTGCCCAATCGACATCCTGCTGCAAGGCTTCTTCCCAGCTGGTGCAGATCTTTGCATCAGGAGCGTCCCACATCTTGATTGCAGAATCTTTGGCTATTTCCTGATCTGGATCGTATATTGCCACGACCTTGACCTGATTTTTGCTGTCGGCAATAAGCCGTCT
>JAFVRT010000078.1 GCA_017504125.1 Lentisphaeria bacterium | reverse complement strand
TCTCAAAAATACGCCGCATCATACTTGCAAAGCAAGTGCTTCATGTTTGCCGCAGGCAAACGCTTCATGCAGCAACGCTGCGCTTCACACGGCGGAGCCGTGCTTCATTCGATCAGCGTTTACGCTGATCGAGCTATTGGTTGTTATTGCCATCATCGCTATTCTTGCTTCCATGCTGCTGCCCGCGCTGCAGCAGGCCCGTGAACGGGCTTACGACAGTAACTGTAAAAGCAATCTCGGTCAGATGGGTAAAGCATGCGGTTTCTATACCGATGACAACGGCGGTTATGTGATGCCGCTTTACACCAACCCCGACAGGGACAATGAATATTGCCGCAAATCTTACGGCAGCACCATAAAAACCTCTCTCTTTTATCCTTATATCGTCGTTAAAGACGGAGCTTCGGTCGGCGGAGCTGCCATAGGTTATACTGCGGTGGGTTCCTTTTCTGTTTCTCCTTTGAAGTGTCCCGCCCGTAAATTCACCAAACAAACCCCCGCTCACAGTTCCCAAATGTACAGTTATGCAAGACTCAGTGCCAGTAACTACTGGAAAGCAGTCCAGACCACGATTCCCTCGCGCAGCGCATTTTTCACCGAATCAAATTCCCAGTCCAACTGGGTGAGCTATACTCCCTCCAACAGCGGCCACGCTTTTCCTCATCAGAGCCAGGGGATCAATGATGATAACAGCACCTCTTTGCTTATCAACGGCCCCGGATATTCAAATGTGCTGTTCCACGATCTTCATGTAAATCAGGTAACCAGGAACCGCTGTCCGATGCTGGGCAGATACTCCGGAGCCGACAATTCAAGTTATTGGAAATGGGGAAAATTCCTCACTCAATGGTGGAATAACAAATGGTAATCACTTGCAAAGGAGTTATTAAAGATATGAAAAAAACTGTTTTTCTGATTCTGTGCTGTGCGGCATTGTCTGTTTGCTGCGGAGCAGATCTCATAATCGCTGACGGGAACAAAAGTTCTTATCAGATCGTCGTGCAGAATTCCACCGGCAACGATGCTCTTGATGAATTCATCACCCTCGGCGGCAAGCTGCTGCAGCACACGATCTTCAAAGCCTCAGGCGCGAAACTGCCGCTGGTAACCGAAGCCAAACGGCTCCCCGGAAAACCCGCCATTTTCATCGGCAACACCGCAGCATTGGGCAAACTTGGTATTTCCACCGGAAATTTTGTCCGCTGGGAACACGCCATAACTGTCAAAGACAAAGATATTTACATCTACGGTAAAGATATATCCAATCCCCTGAAAGGCATGAGATGGCCGCGCTGGTTCGTCTATTACACCGCAGGTTCTCTCAAAGGAGCCTGTGTTTTTGCTGAAAAATTCACCAACACCCGTTTTGTAGGTATTGTCCATAACACCTACGGACTTCACGACGGCGTGCGTACACTCCCGCAGAAACAAATCAAAGTTCCGGCTGGATTTTCCTACCGTAACAAACCCCGTTTCCTTTACAACAATGCCAATCCCATTGGCGGTATGCTTTATTCTGTGGCTAACAATCATTACTTCAACTGTGCCGAAGAATATGCCGTACACTATCACAACCGCGCCGTGCCGCAGCCCAAATACGGCAAGACCAATCCGGAATACTTTGCCCTGGTCGGCGGCAAACGCTATATCCACAAGGGGGACCGTGACGGTATCCGTCCCCAGTACTGCCTCACCAATCCCGATGTGCAGCGTCTGATCTATGAGGAAGCATTAAGCAGGGCGGATAAGGGTTTCCGGGTGGTGGAATTCGGTCAGAGTGACGGTTTCATCGGCTGCGAATGTGAAAAGTGCAAAGCCTGGTACAACACCTCCAACTGGGGTGAAAAACTGTGGTGTTTCCATCGTGATCTGGCTTTGAAGCTGGAAAAAGACCGTCCCGGAGTGATCCCGGCGATTTCCTGCTACGGTCCCACCCACCACAATCTGCCCAAAAGTTTTAAAAAGTTCCCCACCAAAAGAATGATTATCGATGTTGCTCCGGTGACTCCGGAGATCCTGAAAGAATTGGAAAAATTCAATATCGACGGCATAGTGGCATGGACCTATTACTTCGGAAGCTATCTGCAGAGCGGATTTTCTCCGGCCCGTTCCTTCAGGGAACTTCAACATGAAATACAGAAACTTGCCAAAACCAAAGTGTACTCCATGTACAATTGCGGTTACAAAAACACCCCGGCAATCAACGGACCGTGGCTCTACGCCTTCGGCAAACTCTGCGGAGATCCCAAGGCTGATACGGCAAAACTTCTCAAAGATTACTGCCGTTTTGCCTTCGGACCGAAGGCTGCTCCTGATTTTGAACATTTCTTCAAACTCATCGACGCACGGCTTGATAAATACCGTCCTCCGTCAGATCAGGATTTCAACAATTTTGTGAAAAAGCCCCAGGTCTTTGCTCTGGTATTCTGGAACTGGCGTTATCCTCCGGAAATCTTTGCCAAGATAGAAAAGGCTTTTGACAAAGCTGTCAAAAAGGCGGATCCGGCCAACTTCATGATCCAAGAACTGAAAGTGGAGTTTGAATACATGCGCCTCTCTGTCCATGCCGCTCATGCCGCAGCAGCAGTACAGAAAGATGCTTCAAGAGCCAACATGCTGAAACTTGCTGATGCGCTGGAAAAACGCAACGCTTTCATCGACGGTTTGCCCCGTTCAAAGAGCAGACCGAACTACATCAACAAATATTTCGGCGGAGCTTCTGTGACTGCCCTTAAATCAGGCGGCGGCATGTTCGGCTACTTCGGTCCTCTGTTTGAAATCTCTCCGGCTCTGCTGCGGGCGGAAAACAAAAATATCGAAACGGTCAAGGTCAAAGACTTCAACGATCCGGCATGGGAAAAACTTCCTTCCCACTCCCTGCGCGCTCTTAAAGCTCACGCTCCGGCGATAAATGCTTCTTTCAAGATCGCTTACAACGATGAAGCGATCCTCATCAAGTGTCAGGCTCCCCACCCGGAAGGCGCGGCAGCCAAAGTTCCCCGCGACAGTGCCAAACTCTGGCGGGATGCGGTATGGGAAATTTTCCTTGCCACCTCCACCTTGAACCGCAGACAGATGGTGTTTTCCAGCGCACCCGGCAGTGCCTTTGATGCCACATTCTACGGCAAAAGCAGCTGGAAAGGCTGGACCGGCAAGTGGAGCCATACCGATACGGTCATAAACGGCGTATGGAACTCCTGCGTAACCATTCCTTTCAAGAGTGTTTTCGGCAGTATTCCCCGTCAGGGCGAAAGAATACTTATGCAGTTCGGATTTTCTCCGGCAGGAGCGACCAGCCATTACGCCTTCAATGTCCCCATAAGCGGAGCATTCAACGATATCCGCGGTTTTGCCAGGGTGCGCTTCGGTAAAAAAGCCGGAAGCGGAAGCAGCCGGGAAATCGATATCAACGGCAGTTTCAAAGCAAAAGATAAAAAAGGCGGTCCCGCCGGCTGGATCATTTCTCCCAGACGCTCCGGTTCCACCATGGAGTTAAAGAACGGCTCTGTCGTATTCAGCAAAAAAGCAAAGGATTATCAAGGCCTGTACAGCACCTGCAAAGTGCCGTTGGATCAGGATGAGGATTGTATTTTCACCGCTGTCGTCAAAGGCAAAGGTACGATCAATCTCGGTGCCGGCTGGCATCGCGGAGATGGTGATTTCGCCGTCAATGCCGGAAGTCCCAAATTCACTCTCACCGGCAAAAGTCAGACTGTTTCATGGCGTTTCAACTGCGGCATAAATGCCATACATAAAGGCGCATGGGCATTCCAGCCGGTAATATTCCTCAACGGCGGGAATACCTCAGTTACCGTGGAAAAAGTCAGCATAAAGGTCATAAAGCGGTAAATACGGCGGATCTCCCAAAAGGAAGCGATTTTTTCAGGAGTTTTCCGCTTTGTTTCTCCATTGTCCCGGAGTCATGCCGTAAATTTTCTTGAAAAGAGTTATGAAATATTTGCTGTTGCGGAACCCGCATTCAAAGGCGATTTCCGCAACCGGTCTTCCGGTGCTTTCCAGCAGTTGTACCGCCCGTTCCAACTGCTGCCGCCGCTGCCATTGGTGAGGCGAATCATCGTAGTATTTCCGGAATATATTGTAAAGGGACCGTCTGGAAACACCGAAAGCACCGGCTATCTCATCATTTTTCCAGTAGTTCATATTTCTGCGTTTCAATGCAGCTTTTTTTAATTGTATTTCACGGGGGATCGTGTTGACGATGCCGGATTTCCGCAGCTGTCCTGAAAGCTCCAGCAGCAATGTCCACAGCAATCCTGAGGCCCGGCGGCGTCCGGCATCGGAGTACAGTTCCATTTCTTTGTGGATAAGGCGGAAGTGTTTTATCGTTTCTTCCGGATCAGCAAGGTGTATCATGGTATTCGTTCCGAAACCCAGTTCATTCATAAGCAGTTTGAACATGGTTCCGTCTATTATCAGAAATATCTTGTGGGTATGCTCCCGGTGGATATACCAGCAATCCCGGCCGCAGGTGAACACAAAAATATCACCGGCTGAAGCCTCAAATTTATTGCCTTCTGAAATGTATTCCACCCGGCCTTCGACAATGAGTTCCAGCGAAGCATAAGGATAGTTGGTCTGGCGGCACCAGTTCAAGTCATTGCGGACAGATTCGCACCAGTAGCTCGCATAAATGGGCATCTGCAGACCGGCAGCGACAGTATCGGAACACC
>JAFVRT010000077.1 GCA_017504125.1 Lentisphaeria bacterium | reverse complement strand
TGCAGGATCCGTTCCGGATGTTCCTGATCTTCATTGTTGGCTCCGAACATGACGAGGCAGTAGTCCGGAGCGTATTTCAGTACATTGTCGTCGAACCGCTCCATTAATTCTCTGGTAGATAAACCGCCGACAGCACCGTTGAAGATGGAAAAACAAATATGAGGAAAGCGTTCAGAAAGCTTAGACAGAAGGATATTATAATATCTTTCTGCAGCCGCAGCAGCCCCTATCCGTCCTTCCATGATGGAAGAACCGAACAGTGAAATTTTTATATTTTTCATTCCCCAAGCCATTTTTACCTCCGCATTATCTCAGAATTGAGTCTTTTTATGCTGCATAATATAGCACGACAGACTTGAGATTACAAACTGTATATGCGGTTGTGACAGCTTGGGGAAGTGTCCGGTACTTAATTCCCCATCAGATCGTCATATTCGATAATGGATTCGGCAATTGCTCTGCCCAAAGCCCGTACGGAATCTGCGGTCAATTGTACTCCGCTTGCTATGGCGTAAGGGATCTCTATGGACTGTGCAAACTGCGGAGCACACATTTTACGGATCCACGCTGAACAAGTCAGGCCTTGATAATTGCTTTTTGTATTCCAGCCGGTTCCGAAAGGCAGGTTGTTGACGGCAAAAAATGGTGCTTCGGCAGGAGCATGCTTTTCAAGTATCTGAGCAAAAATCTTCAGGAGTTCCTCATGGATTGCTTCTTCCGGACCGGGAAAATAGACAGTTTCATTGTGTATCCCGCTGTAGATCCATGGACAATGCAGATCCATAGTGAAAAACAGTTTTTTGCTCAGCAGAAAATCTTGGATCGCTTTGACTTCCGGATAAATCGGCTGTTCGCCGTAATCTCTGTTATGATCGTGAGGACGACGGTTTTTGCCCTGATCTCCGTCGATTACTCCATCTGTATCGGCAAAGGGGACGCAGTCGATTATATATCTTTCTCTTAAACAGCGGCCGGTTTCATCTGCGCCCAGAGCTGTTTCCAGTATGCCTTCCAGCGCATAAGTCGCCATCATTTCACAGCAATGGTGACGGGAGGAAAGAAAAACATGTTTTTTTGCTCCCGGACAGGATGTATCTTCGATATGAAGATGCTTTACCGGACGGTTTTTTCTGGAATATGTCAGAATACTTTGCGAAAGATATGGTGATCCTTCATGCCGGGAAAGAAAGCGTTCCAGATGATACGGAAGATACTGCATTCCGACACAGAAAATGACTTTTTCAGATTTTGTGCCGTCAAATTTATAGGTGAAAATATTTCTTTGGGTGACGCATTCAAATCCCAGCCATTCCCATGTTTTACCATCGTCGTAACTGACAGCCGGACCGCAGGAAGAAAGTGAATGCGGGGAAGTGAAGGTGAAACGGTATTCGCCGATTTTGTCAAAAATCGCCCGGAATGCCCAGTAGAACCAGTCACCTTCACTATTTCTCATGTCTCTGGTGAGAAGAACATCAAAACCGTTGATGTTCTCAATAAAAACATTGCCTCCGGTGAAAGCTGTTTCAATTTTCAGACTCATATTTTTTATTCCTTACTTTATTTATATTTCTGTTCCATTTTTCAAAAGAATTTGCTGCACTTCAGTTATATCCACATTTTTGAGTTCGCAGCGGCTTTTTACTGCCACAGCGGCTGCGGTACCGACTCCCACACCGATATTCAGGCAGATCCCCATGACCCGGTAGTTTGAGTGAGCTTTATGGGTCCCGGAGATATTGCGCCCGGAAAGCAGCAGTCCGTCGATATTTTCAGGAACACATGCCCGGTATGGAATGGTATATTTACCTTTGGCTTTGAAGTGTTTCTGCAGGCCGTTGCTGTCAAGACCGGCACCTTTGATATTGTGGATGTCAAAATTAAAGTAATTTCTGGTTGCGATCCAGTCGTCGAAAACAGTTGCTTCGACGATATCTTCAGCAGTAAGAGTCAGGATCCCTTTGAAGTGTCTGGTTTCCCGTACTCCAACCATATCGCCGGATGCACTCAAGTAACATTTTTCATAACCGGGGACATATTCTCTGAGAAAGAGCACGATTTTTTCCATCTGTTCCCGGCAGATGATTTCTGCGCGGGTCAGATCACGGACATCGATTCCGTTTATACCGGTCACATTGGTCATATTGACCGTAACTTCTCCCGGTAATAAGTTTCTGTAAAGCAGTACATGACCGGCCGGGGCAGGGAGATGAAGGCGGCCCAGAGCCTGTATCTCGCCTTTGGGAAGATCGACAAGGGTTTCAAAAGAATGAGGGAACGCAGCCCTTGTGTAATCCACTCCGCCGATACGGAACATCAATGTTACAGGTTGACAGGCATTATCTTCTTCTCTGCCGAGTTGATAGGGGACTCCGGCAAATGCTGCAATATCCCCATCTCCGGTTGCGTCGATGACCGCTTGGGCCATGATGACTTCCCGGCCGGATTTACTTTCGGTAATGACTCCTCTGACTTTATTGTTTTCTTTGACGACTCCGACAGCCATGGTGTGCATCTGTAATGTAACACCGGCTTCGTTGAGCATTTCAAAAAGAACCTGCTTCAAACATTCATGAGGTATACTCC
>JAFVRT010000076.1 GCA_017504125.1 Lentisphaeria bacterium | reverse complement strand
GGTCATGACCTTGATAATGGCTTATTTCATACTTGATGAATCACTGGGATGGTTCAAACTTGCCGGTGTTGTCATGGTATTGGGGGGCATGGCATTTTTCAGCGGAAAAAATAACGGCAGCAATAAATGTCCAACGGCAGAAAAATAAATCTTCATAATCACACCTATTATTGCCGTCACGGTTCCGGTAATGTGGCTGATTACATGTATTGGGCAGAAAAGGAAAATATAACTGTTCTTGCCTTCAGTGAACATGTTCCGCTGCCGGACGAAGTATTGCTGCGTTCAAGATTGAGAATTGAAACATTGCCGTTTTTATGGAAAGAAATGGAAGATGCCTCAGCCGCATATCCCGGAATAAAACTTTTGCGTGCCCTTGAGGGGGAGTATATCCCGGAATTCATGAATTTTCAGAAGGAGTTGAAAGAAGCTCATAAACTTGATTTTATGATCGCTTCCAACCACTATATCTGGCTTGACGGTCATGATAATAAGTTTCCGTCAGTAACTGACCGAGGTGCGCTGAAGATCGTAGCTGAACAGAGCATTGCTTTGATTGAAAGCGGACTTGGGATATTTTTTGCTCATCCAGATCTTTTCTTTGCTTTAGGGTGTCCGTGGAGCGATGAAGCCAAGGCTGTTTCCAAAGATATAATCGAATGTGCCAAAGCTCACAAGCTGCCGTTGGAAATCAATGCCTACGGCTTGCGTAAGGATATGATAACTGATGCAGACGGAGTAACGCGCCCGCGTTATCCCAAACGGGAGTTTTGGGAACTTGCCGCAGAAATCGGCGGAATTGAAGTGGTATGCAATTCAGATGCTCACACGCCGAGTGCCATTTGGCGGGGCGTTCCGGAATGTATGGCATGGGCGGCAGAACTTGATTTACCGGTAGTCAATGAAAGATTGGCAAGGGAGATTCTGACGAAGTGATCGGGAGTGCTTCCGGATGCTGATGCCGGAACCATGTACGCTGCCGTCTGGCATATTGCCGGGTGGCGATGATGAGTTTTTCTTTCAATTCCGGGAGTGTGAGTTCGTTTTTCAGAAAACGGTCGATGATCTTGTATCCCAATGCCTGATGAGCTGTCGGAGTTTCGAGTAAACCGTCTGTAATTGCCAGACGCGCTTCTTCTATCCAGCCCTGCTGCAGCATTACTTCGGTCCTTGCTGCAATTTTTCTGTTCAATTCTTCAGGAGGAAGTTCCAGTTTGAATGCCCGGATATCTCTTTTCAACTGTCTTGGCATATTCTGCTGCAGTTCAAGAATCGATTTGCCGGAAATAAGTTTTACTTCAAGCGCGCGGATAAGTCGTCTGCGGCATTCTTTCCATTTCGCCAGAGCCGCCGGATCGAGTTCTGCCATACGGGCATGGAGAGCCGTTTCTTTTTCCGGTGCATCATAGGCTTCATCAAGCTCTGCCCGGAGTTTTCTGTCCCCCGGCATATCGTCCATTCCATAGAGAAATGCGCGCAGGTACATACCGGTTCCGCCGGCGAGGATGGGAGTTTTTCCCCGATCAAGGATATCCCGGACCGCTTTTTCTGCAAGTTCTGTAAAAGTATAAACATCAAGGCGTTGATGGATATCGTATATCCCAACCAGATGGTGAGGTATCTGTTCCCTTTCCTCATAAGTCGGTTGAGCTGTGCCGATTTCAAGTCCGCGGTACACCTGCATGGAGTCAAAGGAAACTATTTCTCCATTGATCCTGGAAGCGGTTTCCAACGCAAGCCGACTTTTTCCGGAGGCTGTCGGGCCCATTATCGCGATCATCATAAATTATAGCTCCATACCTGATGATTGGCATTGTTGAAAAGCAATCCCCAAGTTCCGGGGAACCGTTTTGCAAGTTCACTTTGGGATTCTCCGTCTTTCAGGATAACGATACTGTTATCCGGCAGCGCAGTTACCTTGCCGCCGGGGCCGTCAAAGAGGAAAGGGGTGTTGACGATGCCATTCAACCGCAAATAGTACATCAGCGGCCATGGATCGGAAGCAAAGGTGAAATAGAAGGCATTGCAGTTGGATGAAACCGGCAATTTTGCGCTATACCTTGCTGTGATGTCCGGCAGATGGGTATTGCGGAGATAGTAGGGATAATAAAAATCGTCCCGTCCCGGACCACCGCAGCGGCTGGAAAAGGCCATTTTCAACTCCGGACTTTGCTGTATACAACACCAGCTCAATGACAGAATAATAAGTCCTCCAAACCAGAATCGGGGATCGAAACGGCGTTTCATGCGGCAATATATGGCCGTAAAATCTCTGAGCCCTGCGCCGAAAAGCAAAACGAAAAATGGAAATAAAGGAAAAAATACCCGCGGAAATGGCGGAGCGGGAAAAAGCAATATGGGAACCAACGGCAGCAGCCATATCCCGGCACGGCAGGTACGCAGATAATTGAATTTTTTTCTTCCGATAAAAAGCAATGCCGCAGAAGCGGGTAATATAAGCATGGCAAGAGTGAAGATATGCGGCAGATATACTGCCTGTATGACACCGGTGATATCGTGCCAGCTTTCATTGCTGCCGACCTTGGCAACCTGGAGAAGCTGAGGCAATATCGGCAGATAAAAAAGTGCTGCTGCCGCAAACGGGATCAGGCACAGTAAGTAGAAACGGCGGTTTTTCCAGAAAAATTTGCCGCATCCCGGCATTGTGTACAATACAACAGCTCCCAATGCCAGCATGTCAGAAGGCAGAACTGCTGTTGAACACAGCGAAAATATAAAATAACGCACCAAGGCAGAAAATTTGCCGAGAGAAATGTAATCAAGAGCAGCCGTTAAAGCCAGCATGGTGAAACAGGTTCCGGCCATGTATCCCCGCAAAGCTGTGGCGTGAAGCAGAAAAGGCGGCGCACAACAAAAACTTATGAGAAGTACCGCTGTTACTCCGGAACCGAGGGCGATACGGAATCTGCGGTAAACCGTCAGCATGGTTATTGCCGCAAGAAGCAGAGAAAGAAGTCTCATCCAGCAGTCAAACGATCCTGTGCCGCTGTATAATTTTATCCACCAATGGAGCATCATGGTATAAAGCAGCTGGTTGTTCGGGATCACATAATTGAAGTAGATCCTTTCAATCGATTCCATGACCGCGAAGTTCTGGACAGTCAATGCCTCATCGAACCATAACGGACGCACCAGATATGTTCCGGCAGTAAAAAATACCAGAATACACAAGAGTATTCCGGAAATAAGAAGGTTTTTTTGACGCAGTATCATAAAAAAATCCGGAATTTACAGCAATATCGCATGTCTGTAAATTCCGGAGTACATATCCTGAAACTGATTACTTTGCAGGAGTCATCATCATGGGCTGAGCAGCGGGCTGCTGGACCAGGATCTTTACTTTGGCACTCTTTTCCAGAGAAGCGATGTAGTTGTTGATGAGTTCCTGTTCTTTCTGGGCCTTGAGGAACGCGATCAGGTCAGTTTTGACAGATGCGAAGGAGCGGACTTCTGCTTTGCGGAGAGCTTCGCGCTTGATGATGTGCCAGCCGAACTGGGTTTTGACCGGCTTGGAAATCTGGTTTTCCTTGAGAGCCAGAGTCGCTTTTTCAAATTCGGGAACCATCTGTCCTTTCTGGAATGCACCAAGTGAACCTTGTGCCTGTTTACCGGAAGGACATGCGCTGTTTTCTGCGGCGAGTTTGCCGAAGTCAGCAGGATTTTTGATCACTTTGGCGTAAATCTCATTGGCCTTTTTGAGTTCTGCTTTACCGTCGGAGCCTTTTTTGATCGCGATCAGGATGTGTGAAGCACGGAGTGTTTCAGGTGAATCAGCCGGCATGGTGAACTGGGATTTGTTGGTATCGTAGAATTTTTTTGCATCTGTTTCGGTAACCTTTACATTTTTCAGAATAGCTTTGCGGGCGAAGGTGTCGAAAATGATCTGTTCACGCATTGCAGGATTATCTGCCATCTTGGCGATATGCTGATCCAGAGTGATCTTTTGCTGACTCAGCTGGGTCACCATCATGTTGTAGAGTTCTTTGGGCATCTTGTTGAACTGAGCTTTGATGGCATCGATGATATCTTTATTGCTCATCTTGAATTTGGATCTTGCGATAGCCTGATCCACCAGCGTTTTAGTGATATATGCCTTGACCAATTCGTATGCACTTGCTTTCACCATATCAGCTGTCAGCTGTTCCGGGATCTGGCCATCGGGGGAAAGCTTCTTGAAAAAGTTGACGATTTCCTGCCGGGTTACCTTTTTACCGTTCATTTCAGCCACAACTGCAGGCAGCACGCTGAAGGGATCGGCTTTGGCAGCTTTAGGAGCGACCTTGGCGGGGGCTTGGGCCTTAGAAACCGTAACTTTTTTTGCATTGGCGACAGCCGCTTTGGCAGCGGCAGCTTTTGCAGCTTTACCTGCTTCAGTTTTTGCATCGGCAGCGAAACCGGGAACTGTCAGCAAAGCGGCGGCAGCACCGGTCATGAGCAACTTAGTGTAATTCATAAAATTTCTCCTTATTTTTTTCATAAAACCCGATACGGGAACTGTTATTGTTGTCTGAAATAATAAGATATATCGTTTACGGCATAATTGCAAGCCGAAAAATATTTTTTTCCGGAAAAAACTATTTGCCGATGCAGAAATTCCGGAATATTTCATCCAAAACATCAGGATCGGAATTTTTTCCGGTTATTTTTCCTATCGCATGCATCGCGGAACGCAGATCACTTGCCGCCAATTCGAAATCCCCGTTGGCGAATTGTTCCATTGCGTACTGCAACGCGGCATCTGCTTCAGAAAGCAAAGCTCCGGAACGGGCATTGACAGCAACTTCCGGGATGCGGGAGTTTTCTCCTTCTCCGAGTACCATTTTTTTGAACTCCCGCAGCAGTTCATCTATGTTGGAGTTTTGGGCAACCGAAATTTTTACTGCAGGGCAGGGGAGTTCCGGTGTGATCCTGTTTTGAGCCAGATCACTTTTGTTCCATACTGCGATCGTACCGGGAGAAAACTCCATGGCTGCGGTTTCTCCCTGAAGATCCGGGGCGGAGTAATCCAAAACCCAGAAAATAACTTTGGCAGCAGCAATGGCACGGCGGCTGCGTTCAACGCCCAGTTTTTCGACAGGATCACCGCTTTCCCGCAGACCGGCTGTGTCGGTGAGTTTTACCGGCAGATCGCACAAAACGATCTGGCTTTCCACGGTATCTCTGGTCGTTCCGGGGATCGGAGTCACGATGGCCCGTTCCTGTCCGGCCAGCAGGTTGAATAAGCTGGATTTACCGGCATTGGGTTTACCGGCAAGGACGACATCGATGCCATCTCTGAGCAATGCTCCGGCTCTGGCTGAAGTCAGCAGATTTTTGATTTCCTGCCGGATGGAAGATATTTTTTCTGCATCGGCCGGATCAAAGTCCAGATCCTCATCAGGGAAATCCAGACGGGCCTCACATTCGGAGATCATTTTTGAGATACGATCATAAACATCATTCAGTTTTTCACTCAATGAGCCGGCGAGTTGTCTTTCTGCGAGTTTCAAAGCGGCATCACTTCCGGCAGAGATCAAATCGGAAACTGCTTCGGCCTGGGTGAGGTCGAGTTTGCCGTTGACAAAGGCACGGAAAGTAAATTCTCCCGGTTCGGCCATGCGCGCCCCCTCTTGCAGAATGGTATTCATTGCATTTGCAGCAGCGGCGGCTCCGCCATGGCAATGGAGTTCTGCCACATCATCTCCGGTGTAACTCCGGGGACCTGGCATGAATACGGCAAGTGCCGGATCACCTTTCACATTGCCGAGGAGCATTTTCCGGAAATTTTCTTCTTTGCCCGGATCATTTTTTCCGTTCCAGACTTTTTTCAATACAGCCAGTGATTCAGTTCCGGAAATGCGGATCACGGTGACTGCACCGCCTACTGCACTGGCAGGGGCGGCGATAGTATCGGTGGTATTCATACCATTCTCCTGTAACGCTGTTCCGGGGTGAGTTCTATCAACATCTTGAGTTCCAGTTTCATGAGCGAAGAAAGCAAAGCCCCGGTATCGGCATTGAGCACCGTTTGCATTTCATCGAAACCTGTTTCTCCGTTTTCCAGAAGTCTGCAGATCTTTTTGGAAAGTTCATCAAGATCTGAGTCGGCAGGCAGATCCGGAGTCCGTTCATCGATCGGTATACTGTACCCCATGCCGAGAGCCATGGCAACATCGTTGAAACATTCTATCAAACCGGCTCCGTCCCGAATCAGGGAATTGCAGCCTTTTGCAGCAGGATTATCCACATTTCCCGGCAGAGCAAAGACTTCGCGATTGAGTTCAAGGGCCAGTTTTGCCGTTATCATGGCTCCGGAATCCATTCCGGCTTCAGTAACTATTGCCGCACGGCATAAGCCGGCCACGATACGGTTGCGGCGCGGGAAGTTCTGCCTGGAAGGAGGCATGGAAATCGGAAATTCTGAAATCACCGCACCGCCGTTGCTGACGATATCTCTGGCAAGGGGAATATTTTCTTTCGGGTGGATATGGGCAAGACCTGCCCCCAGAACGGCGACAGTAATTCCTGAGGCGTTCAAAGCTGCTTTATGGGCAATGGTGTCCACCCCCATGGCAAGTCCTGAAACGACTGTGAATCCGGCAGCGGCGGCATCGAAAGCGATACGGTCGCTCATCCTTGCCCCATATGCACTGGTACGCCTGGTTCCGACTATGGCAACAGCTTTTTCCGGAAATTCCGGCAGATGACCCCGCACATAAAGGCAAAGCGGAGGATCGTACAGCTCCCGCAAAACTGCCGGATATGCTCCGTCAAACAGCGTGATAACCCTGATTCCGGCGCGATCTGCCATATCGAGTTCTTCTGCGAGGGCTGAGGAAGGATCAAACTCTGCCAATCTTTCACTTAATTGAGGCCCGATGGTACGGACTTTGCCGTATTCCTCAGCAGTATGTCCGAAAACCTGTGCCGGTGCTCCGAAATAGTCGGAAAGCAGCCGGAATCTGGCATATCCGATACCGGAAATAAGATTCAAACCGATTGAGGCTTCGCGGTCAGTCATAACATTTCTCCAAGGCGGAAATCATGGCTCGCTCCTGAACTCCGGAAACCACTCTGGCGGAACCGATGCCGTCAGGCAGGACCAGGCGGATTCCGGAAGCATCATTTTTTTTGTCAGAGCGCATGACTTCCAATATTTGTTCAGGTGTAAAGCGGCGAGGTATTGCTGTGGAAAGCCGGAGTTTTTTCAGAAGTTCAAGCTGCCTTGAAGCGTCGTTGTTTTTCCACATTCCCAAGTCTGCGGCCAATGTTCCTGCCACAGTCATGCCTATTGCCACTCCGACTCCGTGCGGAATTGTGAAATCACTCAACTGTTCCACCGCATGACCGAAAGTATGACCGTAATTGAGGATCGCCCTGAGTCCGTTTTCTTTTTCATCTGAAGCGACCACCATGGATTTCAATTCACAGCAGCGTTTTATAAGTTCCGGATATCTTACGGCGAAATCCGGAGTTTCCACCAGAGAAGCTCCGAGCTGTTCAAGTTTATCGAAAAATTTACCGTCGAGGATCACCGCTGTCTTTACCACTTCTGCAAGACCGCAGGTGAGATCGGTGAATGAAAGAGTTGTGAGAAACTCAGGATCGATGAGGACTGCATCAGGCTGATGGAATGCTCCGATAAGATTTTTCCCTTCCGGCAGATCCGCTGCCGTTTTGCCTCCCACGCTGGCATCCACCATGGCAAGCAATGTAGTCGGGATCTGGATGAAATTTATGCCCCTCATATATATTGCCGCTGCAAATCCGGTCAGATCGCCGGTAACACCACCGCCGAGGGCGATGAAACGGTCTTTACGGTTCAGGTGCATTTGAGCGGCCTTGCGGCAAATGGACTCTACTGCAGAAAAGGTCTTATATTGTTCTCCGGGAGTGAGGACTATTTCTCCGTCAGCTTCGATGCCGGGATTTTTTACATTACCATCTCTGACCAGAAGTTTTCTGCCGGAAAAATCTTTGCATTTCTGCCATGCTCCGGAAGCGATGATGATATCGTATGATGCCGATGCGGTATTGCATTTGACTTGTTCCATAATTGTTTTGCCTTTTATATATCAGATTCTTTGAATTCAAATTTTACTGTGCTGACGGTTTTTTCCGTAACTTTTGCATGTTCTGAATTACGGATCACAGGGACCCAGTAAACAACATCGCTGCTTCTGACTGCCGGTAAGAGCCGGTCAGCAGGTATTCTGCGGTCGGTACGAAGTTTTTTGATCTTTTTTTCCCTGTCTGAACCGAAGGGAAGCATTTTTTCTCCCGGCCGGATCGCTCCGATTGCCAGTTGCTCCGGCAGAAGACCGGCATCAAAGAAAGCACATTCCGGACCGCATGGGCAGGTGGATTTGACAAGAGAAGCAGTAAAGTGCCATTTGCCGATATGGAGCACAGGAGTTTTTTTCCACTCCCATAAAAATTCATCCGGGATCTTGGTGTTACTCTGGAACCGGCGTACTTCAATCAAGTCGTTCCGCAGAAAAATTGCTGTTTCGTTATTGACCGGTATCTGACGCAACTCCCCGGAAGTATGTTTTATTTCTTCATTCACCCGGTTCAGAAGTTCCCTGTTTGGAATGACGCCTGTAAGTTCCCGCAGCAGACGGATCTTTACCGCATCGTGCTGTTGTTTCCAGAATTCGATACTGTTCCGGTTGCCGGGAAGATCTCTTACATAACAGTTTATAAAATCCGCATCAGTTTCAAGAGCGTTCAAAGAGCGTTCCATACCTTTTATCGCAGCTGGGAAACGCCTGGCCAATTCCGGAAAAAAAGAGTTGCGGAAAAAATTCCGCAAGAATTCCGTTCCGGAGTTTGATGAATCCATTGCCCAGGTATCGACATGGTTTGCCCGCAGGAATTCTTCAATATCACGCCGGGTCATTTGCAGCAGCGGACGGATAAAAGTGATGCCTTCCACTTCAGAAATCGCTCTCATGGAACTCAATCCCCATGAATTTGAACCGCGGCAGAGGCGGATCAGAAGATTTTCTCTGCGGTCGTCGGCGTGATGTCCGAGGATCACTGCACTTCGGGGAGGCAGCAGCTTTTTCCATGCATCTATTCGGGCTTGTCTGGCAGAACTTTCCAGATTTTCTTTGTTGTTTATCTCAAGGTCGATACATTGAAAATCTATCTCCATATTCCGGGCCGTCAATGCGGCTTCTGCCGCTTCACGGTCAGATTCCGCTCCCCTTAAATGGTGATTGAAGTGGACTGCGTAAAGTTCATAGCTGTAATTTTTTTGGAATTTTTTGGCAAGCAGCAGCGCAGCGGTACTGTCGGCACCGCCGGAAAAGCCGCAATATAACCGATAACCGGAAAATTTTGCGAAAAGTTGCTCTGAAAAATCCATTTTTATTTGAAATAAGTTCCCGTTTATGGTATAATATATTGCTGATATATCAAAATTTCAAAAGAGAAGGTAAAAAAATGTCATATATTGTTATAGCATCAGCCAATGCTCATAAGATTGAGGAATACCGGGATCTGCTGAAAGATCAGGAGGTGGATCTGCATTCACTTGCCGATTATCCAGGATTCCCCGGAGTGGAGGAAAATGGCGCGACCTTTGCCGAAAATGCCTCCATCAAAGCGGTGGCGGTTTCCAAATATTGTGATGCTCCGGCTTTTGCCGATGATTCCGGGCTGGAAGTTACCGCTCTCGACGGACGCCCCGGTATATATTCTGCCCGTTACGCTGAAAATGACAAGGCCCGTCGAGCCAAATTGCTGGCTGAGTTGGAAGGCGTTACTGATCGCCGCGCCCGTTTTGTGTGTGTCATTGCCATTGCCATCAATGGCGAGGTGATTGAAACATTTGAGGGAGAGGTTAAAGGAACCATAATCAATGAAGAACGGGGAGAGGGCGGCTTCGGATACGATCCGCTTTTCATTCCCGATGGTTACGATAAAACCTTTGCTGAAATGCCTCAGGAACTCAAAAACAAGATCAGCCACCGGGCGGAAGCGTTCCGTAAAGCCATGGAATTCATCGAAGAACAGATGTCTGTCCTTGATGATGAATTCTGAACCGGGAGTGATGTAAAATGCCCTCAGATTTTGTCCATTTGCATCTGCATACGCACTACAGTATGCTGGACGGAGCTTGTACTCCGGCCGGTCTGGTGGAGCTTGCCAAAGAATATGAAATGCCTGCCATCGCCATCACCGACCACGGATATATGGGCGGTGTGGAGGAGTTTCACCGTGTAGTCGGCAAAGCGGGTATCAATCCGGTGATCGGATGCGAAGCCTATGTGGCTCCCGGTTCCCGTTTTGATCACAATCCGGCGGTCCCTTTTATCAAAGGATTTCACCTGGTGCTGCTCTGTGAAAATGAAACCGGATATCACAATCTGTGCAAACTGATTTCAGAAGCCTACCGTACCGGACTTTATTACAAAGCGCGTATGGATAAAGAGCTGCTGGCCAAATATCATGAAGGACTTATTGCACTTTCAGCGTGTATCGCCGGGGAGATCCCCCGTATGCTGCTGGGAGGTTCCAATGATGATGAGGCAGACTATCACGATCCGGCAGGCGGAAAAAGTGATGATATGCTCATATCGTTTGAAAAAAACAATCAAATCGTCCGTCCTCAGCCGGTTTTTATGGACAACATCGAGAGAGCGGAAAAATCTCTGAAGGAATATCTGGACATTTTCGGACGGGAAAACTTTTTTATCGAACTTATGGATCACGGCATGGAGCAGGAACGCAGAGCCAACGCCATGCTGATTGAACTTGCCAAAAAACATGAACTGAAACTGGTGGCTACCAATGACGTGCATTACATGCGGAAAGAAGATGCTGCGGCACATGAGGTGATGCTTTGTATCCAAACCGGTTCAAAACTTGATGATCCCAAAAGATTCCGATTCCCTTCTCCTGAATTTTATTTCAAAAATGAAGCTGAGATGAGGGAGCTTTTCAAAGAGATCCCCGAAGCCGTAACCAATACCCGGTTGGTGGCGGAACGCTGTTTCATGAAGTTCCATTATGTGCCGGAAGTCAACCATTATCCGGTATACAAACTTTCTGACGGAAGTGTTCCCGGAAGGGAATATCTGCGTAAGATCTGTCTTGATAATATGGAAATGCGGTACGGATTCAACGGGCATGCCGATTCCTATACTCCGGAACAGCAGAAGATCATCGAGCGTATGGACTATGAACTTGGTATCATCGAAGGATCCGGTTTCTGCAGTTACTTCCTCGTGGTGTCGGACTTTATCGCTCATGCCAAAAGGCAGGGGGTCCCTGTAGGACCGGGACGCGGCTCCGGTGCAGGCAGTCTGGTGGCATATCTGACATTGATCACTGATATCGATCCTTTGGAATACGATCTGCTGTTTGAGCGTTTTCTCAACCCTGAGCGTGTCAGTCCGCCTGACTTCGATATCGACTTCTGTGAAAAAAGGCGGAGTGAAGTGATCGATTATGTCAGGGATAAATACGGTCACGAAAGTGTGGCTCAGATATCAACCTACGGTCAGCTGAAAGCCAAGGCGGTGGTCAAAGATGTGGCCCGTGTGCTTGGAAAAGATTTTGAATTCGGCAATAAACTGACCAAGATGATCCCTGATGATGCCAAGATGACTTTGTCAAAAGCCGTTGCGGAAAATAAGGAACTGGCTGAATTGCTGGAAAAAGATCCTGAGGTCAAACGGGTTTGGGATT
>JAFVRT010000005.1 GCA_017504125.1 Lentisphaeria bacterium | reverse complement strand
TTTATCCTGATAATGCTGTCAATATATCCCCTGGCAAAAGAAAATTCAATGTAATTTTGCAGAAAAAGACAATTTTTTTGGAACTTTGCCATAGATATTTCCCGATGTTGCAATTATATTATGATCGGAGACAAAAATTTTCACCCTTAACATAAGGAAGCATTATTATGAGTTTCACTATCATTACCAACTGCCGTCTGGTTTCCCCCGGTGTCGACATTGAAGGAGCTTACATTCTGGTCGAAAATGGCAAAGTCGCTCAGGTTTCCGCCAAGCCCATTGTAAAAGAAGGTGCAGCGGTCATCGATGGTACCGGCATGACCGCAATGCCGGGTTTTGTGGATGTCCATTGCCACGGACGCAACAACTTTGACTTCTGCGACGGTTCAGAAGAAGGCGTGGAAGTAATGGCAAAAAACAAACTTGCCGAAGGTGTTACCACATTGCTCCCCACAACCCTTACTCTGCCGGAGGAAGAACTGGCCGCAGCACTCAAATCCATTGCCTCCTACAAGCAGCAGTACTGCAAGATCCCCGGAGTACACCTGGAAGGCCCCTTTATCAACCCCAAATGTACCGGAGCTCAGAATCCCGCTTTTGTCCGTAAGCCGGATATCGAAGAAGTCAAACGGCTCAATGCAATTTTCCCGGTAAAAAAGATAACTTTCGCCGTGGAGGAAGAAGGCGGAGCCGAATTGGTCGGCGAACTTTTGAGCATGGGCATCACTCCTTCATGTACCCACAGCGCAGCAAAGTATCCTGAATTCATGGCAGCTTACAACAATGGTCTGCGCAACCTTTCCCACTTCTGCAACCAGATGTCCCTTCTCCACCACCGTGATATCGGGCTGGTGGGAGCCGGACTGCTCCACGATGATGTGTTTGCTGAATTGATCTGCGACTAACTGCATATCAGCCCTGCTATGATCCAGCTGGTCTTCAAGGTCAAGGGTGCTGACCATGTGGTGTTGATCACCGATGCCATGCGTGCCGCCGGTATGCCAGACGGGGAGTATTCTCTTGGCGGTCTGCCGGTCATCGTTTCCGAAGGTGCCGCCCGTCTTAAAGACGGCGGAGCCCTTGCCGGCAGTACCCTGCAGCTGGCTGTCGCGGTCAAAAATATCAGCGAAGTCACCGGTCTGCCTCTCAAGGAACTGGTCAAATCCAGTTCTCTTTCTGCTGCCAACGCGCTCGGACTTCAGGGAATCGGCAAGATCGAACCCGGATTTGCTGCCGATATCGTGCTGCTTGATAAAGAATTCAATTGCAAAGTCACCATGGTCGACGGCGAAGTGCGTTACGACGCCCGCTGATCAAGATCCGCCACAAAAAAATACCGTCCACTTTTGCGGACGGTATTTTTTTTGCAAATTCAAAAGAAGCTTTTGCGTTTTATTTGAACTTCTGATACAAATTCAACGCATTCCCTTCCATGAAATCTCTGCCTGCTCTGCCCCAGTTGTGCAACCGACCGACCCGGTGAAAAAATTCCTCCATAAAGCACGCTGTATCGGTCATATTTTTCCAGAATGGCCGGCTGCCGTAAAGTCCGTCCACTCCGAACATCATATGCTTGTAAAATGGAGTACCGTCAGCGGTAATACAATCCAGATTATGGATCAGCCATTCGTAATCAATGAGTCCGCACACAGAACAATTGACATTGGGATAATAATAAATGGATTCCCAAAGTTCATTTATCCACGGGATTCCCTGATGTCCATGGATCAGTATAAGCTCCGGAAACACATCAGAAAGTGTATCCAGCATCGAAGGCTTCATGCAGCGCGGGCCGGGTGCTCCTGCAACAGTTTCATTTTTCCACAACCCCGGAGGAATGATCCCAACATGAAAAAGAATGGGCATTCCCAGTTCTTCCGCTTTGGCGTATACAGGGAAAAATGCTTCTGAATCGTAAGGCTCAGGCGGACAAATGGCTTTGAGTCCTGTAAAACCTTTTTCTTTAAGCCGTTCAACCTCATCAGCTCCTTTGCGTAAATCAATAAATCCGAACGGCACAAATACACCGGGATAACGCTTTGCACACATCAGCACTTCATCTTCATCGGCAAATCTGATACCATCAGAAGTGATCGGACAATGCATGATCCACGCCTGTTTAAGAACTCCTT
>JAFVRT010000075.1 GCA_017504125.1 Lentisphaeria bacterium | reverse complement strand
GTCTTTTCGCCTCCCGGAAACGGCATCTGCCACCAGCTGCATCTGGAGCGTTTCGGGGCCCCCGGTAAAACCCTTATCGGTTCCGATTCTCACACCCCTACAGGCGGCGGTATCGGCATGATGGCCATCGGTGCCGGCGGACTTGATGTCGCCCTCGCCATGGCCGGAAAACCCTTCCGTATCCCCTACCCCAAAGTCGTCGGAGTCAAACTTACCAACCGTCTGCGTCCCTTCTGCGCCGCAAAAGATGTTATCCTGAAGCTGCTTTCGATCCTCACCACCAAGGGCAATGTTGGAACTATCGTAGAATATTTCGGCGAAGGAGTTTCCACGCTTCCGGTTCCCCAGCGCGCGACCATCACCAATATGGGAGCTGAACTTGGAGTTACCACCAGCGTGTTTCCTTCCGATGAAGCGACCCGTGATTTCCTCAAACGGCAGAACCGTGAAAAGGATTTCACCCCCCTCGCTGCAGATGCCGATGCTGAATATGACAGAGTTATCGAAATAGATCTCGCACAGATCGTCCCCATGGCCGCCTGTCCTTCCTCGCCCGACAACATCAAAACGGTGTCGGAACTTGCCGGAATGAAGGTCGATCAGGTGCTTATCGGCAGCTGTACCAACGGCGGATACCGGGATCTTGCAACTGTGGCCGCCATGCTCAAAGGTAAACATATTTCAGATACAGTCACTCTCGGTATTGCTCCCGGCAGCCGTCAGACACTCGAAATGCTGGCACGCAACGGCATGCTCGCCGATCTGGTCGCCGCCGGAGCCCGTATCCTTGAAGTCGGCTGCGGCCCCTGTATCGGACAGGGACAGAGTCCCGCCGACGGCACGGTAACAGTCCGCACCTTCAACCGCAACTTTGCCGGACGCTCCGGAACCAAAGGCGACCAGTCCTATCTGGTAAGTCCTGAAACCGCTGCTGCGACCGCCCTTACCGGCGTTTTCACCGATCCGGCTGCAGCCGGATTGGAAGTCCCGGTTTTCAACGAGCCTGAAAATTACTTCATCGACGATGAATATTTCAAACAGCCCGTTCCCGGTACTGAAATAATCCGCAAACCCACTATCGGCGAACCTCCGTCAAACGGTCCTCTGCCGGAAAATCTCGACGGTATCGCCGTGATCAAAGTCGGCGACAAGATCACCACCGATCACATCATGCCTGCCGGTGTGCATCTGAAACTGCGCAGCAATATTCCCGCTTACTCCAAAGTGGTTTTCGAGTGTTTCACCCAACCCGGCAAACCTTCTTTCGCAGAACGGGCCGCAGCGGTACGCGACTCCGGTAAAGCCGGTATCATCATCGGCCGCGACAGTTACGGACAGGGTTCCAGCCGTGAACATGCCGCCATCTGTCCCATGTACCTCGGAGTAAAAGCGGTTGCCGCGCTTGCCATCGAGCGTATCCACCGGGCCAACCTGGTCAACTTCGGAATCATTCCCATGATTTTCGCAGATCCGGCCGATTATGATGCCATTGAAGAAAACGATGCACTCTTTTTCGCAGGGATCCGGGAACAAATCAAAGCCGGAAATACAGTTTCTGCCGAACTCCGCAAGGCTGACGGAACCACCCGTGAGATCAAGTTCACCACCTTGCTCTCTGATGCCGACAAACTCACGATCCTTGCCGGCGGTACGCTGAATCAGTGATGCTGCCTGAAAACTGGAAAGCATATCTCACCGGCTTCACCGACTTTGAAGCTCTGGCAGCGACAGAAAAACTTGTCGCTGCCAGACGGTGTGCCGGTAAAGTTTTTCCTCCCGAAAAATCCACCTACAAGGCGTTGGAACTGACTCCGCCGGAAGCAGTAAAGGTCGTCATTCTCGGACAGGATCCTTACCACGATGACGGGCAGGCTTACGGTCTTGCTTTCGATGTTCCGGAAGGAGTGAAATCCCCGCCTTCCTTGCGGAACATCAAAAAAGAGTTCTGCCGCGATATGGGACGCTCTGAAGTTTCTCTGCGCCGGTGGGCAGAAAACGGAGTACTGCTGCTGAATGCAGTTCTTTCGGTTGATGCCCATGCTCCGGGAAGCCATGCCAAATTAGGCTGGGAATGTTTCACCGATTCGGTCATCAAAGCAGTCAACGCCCGCAGCAGTAAAGCGGTTTTTATTCTCTGGGGAGCTTATGCCATAAAAAAAGCCGCTTTCATCGACAGCGGCAAACATCTGGTCATCACTTCAGTACACCCGTCCCCCCTTTCCGCATCAAGGGGATTTTTCGGCAGTTCCCCTTTCAGCAGGACGGAAGAATTTTTCAAAGGTTCCTGGCGTTGGCCCGAATGATCACTTTTTCTTTCTGCCGTAATCCACATCGGCAAGGCGGAAATCCGGTTCCGGCAATGGAACTCCGGCAAGAAAATCTTTTACCAATCGTTCCGGATCAGGTTCCCGTCCCTCACGGCACCAGTATATCACCTGCCCTGAGCGTTCTATCTTGCGGAAAAATATATCCTGCCGTTTCGCAAATTGCCTGATACGGTCAAGAAGTGTATTGCGCATTTCTTCAAAAGAACATTTACCCTGTAAAAAAGCAGCGATCTCCCGGTATTCAAGACCGAAAAACTCCAATTTTTCGTAAGCAACGCCCTTTTCATCATGGAGCTTTTTCACTTCATCGACCATACCGGCAGCCAACCGGCTGTCAAGGCGTCTGGCGATCCGCTCTCTCACAACAATGCGGTCAAAAAGCACTCCTATAACCAGCGGATCAAGTTCAAATGGCGGTGTAAAAGAAGGCTCTGCCTCACGATCGGCACAACTTCTTGCCACACCTTTTTCCCGCGGCGGCAGAGATCCTCCCGGCAAACGGTATCCTTTAAGGAGTGCATCAAGATACAATGCTGTACCGCCGCAAAGGACCGGCAGCTTGCCGCGCCCGGTTATATCGGCGATCGCCGCAAAGGCATCGCGGCAGAATTCGCTCAAATTGTATACCTGCGACTCAGGATCGGCAATATCTATCAGATGATATGGTACATTGCCGTATTCTTCAAGATCCTTGCCGGTCCCCAGATCCATGAAGCGGTACACCTGACGGGAATCGACGCTTACGACCTCACCGTCAAAAAGTTCCGCCAATTTGACCGCCAAAGCGGTTTTTCCGGTTGCAGTAGGGCCTGTCACGGCAATTATTTTCACTTTTTCAGACATAAAAATCAACTTTCAATTTGCAATTTCCCCATGTACGGTATTATATTATGATGCATGAATGTAATAAAGTCAAATAAAAAAAATAAAAAAATATGAAAAAACAGAAAACTTTGGCCGGCAGTGCCCAATTTTCCGGGGTTGCACTTCATACCGGGGTCCGGGCGACTCTGAAAATCGTCCCTGCTCCGGAAAATACCGGGATCCTTTTCCGCCGGGTGGATCTGCCCGACAAACCGGTCATCCCGGCAGCAGCCCAATGCGTGGTGGATGTTCAGCGGGGGACAACGATCGCAGTATCCAAAACAGCTATCGTCTACACCGTCGAACATATTCTTTCCGCGCTCCATGCCTGGGGGATAACCAACTGCATAGTCGAAATGGATGGACTTGAACCGCCTATTGCCGACGGCAGTTCCATGCCGTACTACAATATGATCGCAGAAGCAGGCGGCGCAGTAGAACAACAGGGCGAGATCAGAAGTTTCACTCCGCCGCACCCGATCTGGATCGAAGGCGGCAACACCCGTATTGCCATGTTTCCTGATAATGAACGGCTCACTATTTCATGTGTCACTTCCTTCAAAGATTGTCCGTTTGACCCTCAGTTTTTCGAATACGAACTTGATACTGAATCGTACATAACCGAAATAGCTCCGGCAAGAACCTTTGTGAACTTTGCCGATTTGAAACAGCTTCTGGCCATGGGGCTGGTGAAGGGCGGCAGCCTGGATGCTGCGGCAATAATCCATAACGGAGCCATCATCTGCAAAGAAAAACTCCGCTTCCAGAATGAAATAGTCCGCCACAAGATACTTGATATGATCGGCGACCTCAAACTTACCGGAATGAATCTTACGGGAAGGATCATTGCAATCCGTCCCGGACACCCCAAAAATGTTGAACTGGCCAAAACATTGATCGAACTTGCCGAAAAGCAGGCATAATTAAATGAGGAGAAAATTTATCATGGGTAATTTATACGGAGTTTACGAACTCAAGCAGGCTATGCCCCAATGGGGCTGGCGTTTGATGCTTGACCGGGCAGAGATCATTGACGAAACTCATGCCGTCGCAGTCAAAAATCTGACCAATAATGAAGAATTTTTCAACGGTCATTTTCCCAATCACCCAATCATGCCCGGTGTGCTGCAGCTTGAAGCCATGCGCCAGCTCTGCGAATTGCTGGGAACTGAAAAACTTGCCCCTGCTGCCGATGAGCAGATCTATATCAAAAGCGTTGGCAAAACCCGGTTCCGGCGTCCCAATGTCCCCGGCGACCGTATCAGGATCGAAGCGGAACTCATCTCTGAGGCAGATCGTACTCTGACCTTCAAAACCGCTATCACCAACGCCGGCGGAGCTGCATGCGACAGCCAGATCACTCTTGCCGTCCGTCCCATCCCGGCAGCCAAACCGCTGCCCAGACTTTTCAACGATTTCGACCGTTCTGAAAATGTGGCACTCAATGAGGAAAAAACCAAAGCTCTCATGCCTCACCGTTATCCATTTTTGCTGATAGATTATATCGCAAAAGAAGAAAACGGCATGATCACCGCCGTCAAAAATGTTTCTGCCAATGAACCGGTTTTCAACGGCATGGCTCATCCGGTTCTGCCGGAAAGTCTGCTTTGTGAGATCGGTGCCCAAGCCGGATGTGCCTGTGTTCTCGCCCGTCCTGAGAATGCCGGGAAACTGGGATTTTTCATGTCCATCGAAAATGCGGAGTCACTTCACCCTGTCGTTCCCGGCGATCAGCTGGTCATCGAATGTGATCTGCCTCCTTCAAAGTCCCGCTTCGGCAAAGGCAGCTGCCGCATGACCGTTGACGGAGTGGAAGTTTTCAAGAGTGCGATCATGTTCGCCATCGTGGACGCATAAAAGATGATAAATATAGTCCAGCTTGAGGATTATGTTTCCAATTTCGATCATCTGATAGATGCTTCTTTCTGGAGCGGAGAAGGCGAATTTACCGCATTTTTGCGTACCGCTCCGGAAGAAGTGATCCCAAGATCAGCCGGGGCTGATGCTCTGCTCATCAATAAAACCGTCATAAACAGCGAAGTTTTGAAACAGCTCCCCAAACTCAAGTACATAGGGATCCTCGCCACCGGATACAATGTGGTCGATCTGGAGTGCTGCCGCAAAGCCGGTGTTGCAGTAACCAATGTTCCTGCTTACAGTACCGACAGCGTTGCTCAGCACACCTTTGCCCACTTGCTCAATCTGACCCGTGAAATAGAACTCCATGCCCGTTACGACTGGAGTACATCTCAGGATTTCTGTCAGGTACTCACGCCACAGCTTGAACTCAACGGCAAAGTCATGGGGCTGGTCGGTTTCGGAGCCATTGCCCGTAAAGTCGCCTCCATTGCTCAGGTTTTCGGTATGGATGTCGCGGTATTCACCCGGACTCCGGGCAAAGTGGACATGCCCGGAGTAAAAATTTGCCGGAGTCTGGAAGAAATGCTGAGCCGAAGCGATGTGGTATCGCTCCATTGCCCGCTCTTTCCGGAAAACACCGGAATGATAAATGCCGGAACAATTGCTGCAATGAAGGACGGGGCGATCCTGATAAATACTTCACGCGGCGGATTGATCGACGAAAAGGCCTTACTGGCAGCCTTGAACTCCGGAAAAATTTCAGGTGCAGGGCTTGATGTTTTAAGTACTGAACCGCCTCCTGCAGATCATCCGCTGCTTCATCACCCCCGCTGCCGTATTACGCCCCATACTGCGTGGGCAACAGTAGAAGCCCGT
>JAFVRT010000074.1 GCA_017504125.1 Lentisphaeria bacterium | reverse complement strand
GACTGCCAACCGGCTAGAGGGGATAATAAGCCTCTACGGCGTAGAATTCACGGCTAAGGTAATTTCAGTCTGTGGACCAAACATTATCGGCAACTTTCCATAAGTTAAACTACCCGCTAAGGTTTTGCAACAGCCCCTTTTATTAAATGCTATGTTCTACTGCAGATATTTATCCGCAGCAACCGGTCATACAGACGGCTCCCCTCCCCGCATGGGGCGCAGAACCTTGTTGAAAAAATTTTTTCAACCAAGAAATTTCTGAGTTGTCCGATAATATTGATTGCCGAGTTTATCCAGATCTTCAGTCAGTACAAACATACCTCCGGTACGGAGTGTGCCTTCGGCGGCAAATATCTGCTGGATCACTTTTTGTATTGAATTGACAGCATCAAGTTCTGTCGGATCGACATCTCCGCGGCCGAAAGCAAAAAACATTCCATCCCTGCCCTCGTTGCCCCACCGGATCATGGGAACACAGCAAACTTCTTTGCGGAATCTTGCCATATTGCCGTTTGGAGCAAACTTTTCAAGGGCTGGATTGAGGATCCAGGAGCCGCATACGATCATGGGAATCTCGCGTTTGCAATAGCGTTTGAAAAACTCTTTTGCCTGTTTCATGGAGTCAAGAACATCTTCCCACTTCATCCGTAATCCGCCGGGGATGTGAATACTGGGAACCAGATCCCATGGAGCACACACCGGCTTGAACTCTCTGCGGTCAACTGTCAAACGCTCATTGATCCTGACAAAACCATCAGGAGAACAAGGCATACCGGTAATAAAACTGCCGTCCTCCTCAATAAAAGAAACTGCATCTTCATCTTTCAGAACCACCAGACCATCTTTGTTCAGCTTCACTCCCGGTGCAGCCAGAACAGCAAGCACTCCGGCATCATTGCGGAATATCAGCGGTGCCCATTCCGGCAGCGGATGCATCAGATATTCAAAACGGCCGATACGGTACAATTCTCCGTCGATATGGTGGTGAAGCCAATAGAGCTGTCCAAGAGTGTGTCCGGCAATACCGTTATGGGCCAATTTGTAGATATCCACCGTTCCGCCGATCCATTGCAGAGCATCTTCAGCATAGCGTTCCGGGATACCCCGTTTTTTGCAGTTTCCGGCGATATCAGGAGCAGAACTTAATGCTGCTATCAGATAGGCGATCCCTTCATTTTCGCCGAAAACTTTACTTTGCATAAATGGATCAAGCTGCAATTTCAATTTGAATGCTCCGTGATAAAGAATAAACATATACAGAGCAGCTTCTTTTGAAGTGCGGCAGAAATCGATCACCTTTTGAGCGCGTTCCAATATTTCAGTTTCATGAGATGTTTTCAAAAAAGGCAGATATTTCTTTATGAAATCAATAGAAACGAATTCCGGCAGAGTTCCATCCCATGCGGAAATAAAATCATTCCAGTTTTTCTTAAGCAGCTGCGGAGCTTCCTCATTAAGCTGCATTATACGGCAAAAATTTTCAAGTTCCATTATACATTCTCCTTTTTACAGATCAACCGAAATCACCGCCGTAAATAGCATGATAACCGGCTCCCGGAGG
>JAFVRT010000073.1 GCA_017504125.1 Lentisphaeria bacterium | reverse complement strand
GGACTCCGCAACAGAAAGAATGGGATAGTCAGAGTTCCGGACTTTATAAGTCATCATTTGGACAGTGAAGTCGGAGGAATGGTGGGGGAAGTTTCACCCGGCGATATAATCGATCGCAAAAAACTGCGTTTCTGTCCGCCGACAAGTGTAATGTCTGCGTTAGCCGTGGCTGAAGCATTGACTGAAGCCGGGATTCCGATTGAGGAAGCCAAAAATTACCGTATTGCCATCGTCGGCGGTACTGCAAGTTCAAATTCAAGAGAGTTGTACGAAGTTGCCCGTACTTATGTCGATTCAAATTACCGGATCAGGAATGTATCTCCCTTTTCAGTTCCCCGCATAATGCCTTCCAGTGTAGTTTCCAATCTGTCCCTGATTTTCGGACTCCGCGGGGAATCCTACGGTGTTTCCGCAGCATGTGCCACCAGCGCATTGGCTGTCGTGATCGGAGCCCGTCTTGTACAGGCCGGGATATACGATATGGTGATCGCCGGAGGTGCCGAAAGTCTGGATTGGGTCCAGGCTATCGGATTCTGTGCCTGCCGTGCGCTTTCACACAAATACAATGACGAACCTGAAAAAGCCAGCCGTCCTTTTGATCGTGACCGTGATGGTTTTGTGCTGGCTGAAGGGGCTTCTTATGTGCTGCTTGAGTCGGAACGGAGCATCAGAGCACGCAATGCAAGGCCCATTACCCGTGTGAGCGGCCTCGGTGCCAACAGTAACGCTGTAGATATGGTGGTTCCGGATCCGGGAGCAATCAAAGATGTCATGTCCATGGCTATAGAAAATGCCGGACTCCGGCCCCAGGACATCGGATATGTGAACACTCACGGCACCAGTACTCCGGTGGGGGATCCCATGGAGCTCAATGCAGTACGCGATCTCATCGGGGACGGCGCAGCGATCAACAGTACAAAATCCCAGACCGGCCACATGGTTAGTGCCACCGGAGCTGCAGAGATAATTTTCACTTCATTGATGCTGGAAAAGAATTTTATTTCTGCTACACTCAATCTTGAAAATCCGGATGATGACTTTGCCTGGGCCGATCTGGTCCGTGAAGTCCGTACCGGGACAAACATCAAACATGCGATTTCCAACAGTTTTGCCTTCGGCGGTTCCAATGCCTCCGTGGTGTTGAGCAAAGTCGATTGACCGGTAACAGATGAAAAAATACGATGTGGTTGTGGTCGGTGCCGGACATGCCGGCTGTGAAGCAGCATTGAGTGCCGCACGCCGTGGAGCGCAAACGCTTCTTGTTACGCTGAATCTTGACCATGTCGCCCAGATGAGCTGCAATCCGGCCATCGGGGGGATCGCCAAAGGACAGGTCGTGCGTGAGATCGATGCTCTGGGTGGAGCTCAGGGGATCGTCGCTGAAAGTGCCGCCATCCAGTTCCGGATGCTCAACCGGGCAAAGGGCCCTGCTGTATGGTCTCCGCGTGCTCAATGCGACAAGCAGATCTACCAGCGGGCAATGAAGTATTATCTTGAGCAGACTGAAAATCTTGAATTGCTCCAATCCGAAGTTACCGGATTCATCGTCGAAAACGGCAAATTGCTGGGGATCGAAACTGCATTCGGGGAAAAGATCTATGCCGCAGCAGTTGTTCTCACCACGGGAACATTTCTTCATGGTAAACTCCACTTCGGGATGAAAAATTTTCCCGGAGGCCGTGCCGGAGATTTCCCTTCAAACGCTCTTTCTGAGGCTATGAGCAATCAATTGGGGCTGCGGCTGGGAAGACTTAAAACCGGAACTCCTCCGCGAGTGTTGGGAAAAAGTATCGATTTTTCTGCGATGCCGGAACAATTGTCTGAGCCGGAATTTGAAGAATTCAGTTTCTGGGGCAAAGAACTTTCTCCTGAAATGCCTCAGGCGGCCCGCCGCCATATGAGCTGCCACCTGGTACATTCTACAGATGAAAGTGCCGAGATCGTCAGAAAGAATATTCATCTTTCCCCCATGTACAGCGGTATTATCGAAGGGATCGGGACCCGTTATTGTCCTTCCTTTGAGGACAAGATCAAGCGTTTCCCCCAGCATCCTCATCATCTGCTCTTTCTTGAACCTGAAGGCGCACATACTGACGACCCTGATCTTAATAAGCATCGGGAAGTTTACGAGCGGCGTCTCGTTAGTCGCG
>JAFVRT010000072.1 GCA_017504125.1 Lentisphaeria bacterium | reverse complement strand
GTATAGAACGGACGGTTGCGGTCATACACTCCGGTGGTGAGGAAATCGGTCAGAATATTGTTTTTATTGGAGGCGCAGATGAATTTACAGATAGGTATACCCATCTGTTTGGCATAATATGCCGCCAGTATGTTGCCGAAGTTTCCGGTGGGGACTGTTACATTGATGGGGTCTCCGAATTTCACCGCTCCGGAGTTCACCAGATCGCAGTAAGCCGAAACATAATAGACGATCTGAGGAGCCAGACGGCCGAAGTTGATGGAATTCGCTGAGGAAAACTCCATATTGTTCTTCTTCAGAAATTCTTTGACAGCTTCATCAGCGAAGATTTTCTTCACTCCGGTCTGGGCATCATCAAAATTTCCTTCAATAGCGCAGACTGCCACATTGGTTCCGGTCTGAGTGGTCATCTGGAGCTGCTGCATGGGACTTACCCCATTTTTAGGAAAGAATACAACGATTTTCGTACCTGGAACATCGGCAAATCCGGCGAGTGCCGCTTTGCCGGTATCTCCGGAAGTGGCGACCAGGATCACAATGGTTTTATCCGGTGCACTTTTCCGGGCGGAAACCGTCAGAAGAAACGGCAATATCTGCAGCGCAAGATCTTTGAATGCACAAGTCGGTCCGTGCCAGAGTTCCAGCAGCTGCCTGCTGTTACCCAGATCCTTGAGCGGAGCGGGGGCTTCGTTGTCAAAGGTCCCGGTGTATGCTCCATTGACACACCATGCGAGTTCTTCTGCGCTGAAGTCGTTGAGGTATGCTCCGAGGATTGCTTGAGCCCGTTCCTTGTAGTTCATGGGAAGAAGTTTTTTCAGCATATCTTCTGAAATATGCGGAAACTCGGAAGGCACAAAAAGCCCGCCGTCATCAGAAATTCCGCGGGCGATAGCCTGAGCGGCACTTATGTTCAAATTCTGTCTGGTACTTGTAAAAAACATAGTAAAAATACTCCTGTTACATATTTTTTCATAATTTACACCCGAAATAGCATTTTTTCAACAAAAGGAGGATAAATTTCCTGGCAAAGAATACTTTATTACAGATTTTTCAAAATTTTCTGCGGAGCAGTCATGGCCTTTGTGATTTCCGGAGTAATCATTAAATCCCTGTCTGTAACACTTGCAGGAGTCTTATTTTTGTATTTTTTGCGGTTTTTATTTGATTTGACGCAAGTTAAGTGATATATTAATTGAATATTTTTTGTATTTCCATTCAAAAATAAAATAAAGGGGAAAAATGAAAATTCCGGAAATCGTTGCATTGGGTTGTTATTTTGTTCTGGTTCTGGCTATCGGTATCTATTTCTTCTGGCGCGGCAGAAAATCTGACGGAGCTGAAAAAAGTTATTTTCTCGGCGGCAGGCAGATGAACGGCTGGGTTTCCGCACTTTCTGCCGGAGCTTCTGATATGAGCGCGTGGGTGCTTATGGGATTGCCCGGTTCCATATATCTGCTTGGTGTCGGACAGGTTTGGATCGCTATCGGACTGCTTATCGGAACTGTTTCCGCATGGCTGTTTGTGGCTCCTGTGCTGCGCCGTTACTCTATCGTGGCCGGTGATTCCATTACGATCCCTCAATTTCTGACCAATCGTTTCTGTACCAAACGCAAAGGCATTATGGTGATTTCGGCTATTGTATTCATGGTAACATATTGTGTTTATACGGCTGCCAGTCTTTACGCCTGCGGAACTCTTTTCAATACTGTGATGGGGATGAATCCGCAAAAAGCCATGATAATTGCCAGTATCGTGATAGTCCTTTATACATTTCTCGGCGGATTCAATGCTGTGTGCTGGACAGACTTCTTTCAGGGAATGCTGATGCTTGGAGCCTTGATGCTGATTCCCATACTTTGTGCGGTGATGATGAATTCCGGTTCTTTCGTTGCACCGAAAATGGTACTGCCTGAGCATTATTACAATCTGCTTTCCAGCGGTAAAGCAGACTGGAAAAGTTTCTCTGATATCATCTCCGGTATGGGGTGGGGACTGGGATATTTCGGTATGCCCCATATCCTTATCCGTTATTTCTCGGTGAAAAGTGAAAAAGAAATGCGGAAATCCCAGATCATCGGATGTTCCTGGTTCCTGTTGATCCTTATTGCCACTTCTGCCGTAGGTCTGGTCGGACGCCGTTTCCTCGGAGATATTCTGACTGCGACCAAAGACGGAAATACTCTTGTTTTCATCAACATGGTACGCAATGTGTTTGAATGGGTCGGCGCAAATATCGGAGTCATGAGTATCGCCGTTTTCTGCGCGGGGATACTGCTTTCTGCCATTCTCGCTGCGGCCATGAGTACTGCGGACTCTCAGCTGCTGGCTTCCGCTTCCGCTTTTGCTTCTGATCTTTACAAGCCGCTGTTCCGTAAAAATGCTTCTGATAAAGAGATGCTCTGGGCAGGAAGAATAATGGTTTTCGTTATTGCTGTTGTGTCGTTCTTTATTGCGGCAAGTCCTGACTGCAAAGGTCTTATGGGGCTGGTTTCCTGTGCCTGGGGTGCTTTCGGTGCGGCATTCGGCCCGGTCATACTGCTGGCTCTGTTCTGGAAACGCCTGACATACAATGGTGCATTGGCCGGTATCATTGCCGGATTTGTCGTTGATATCCTCTGGTATGTATTCCTTTTCACCCCAACCGCGATCTATGAAATAATCCCCGGATTTGCTGCCGGTTTGATCGTTGCTGTGATCGTTTCTCTGATCGGCAAAAAGCCCGCTGCGGAAATTACAGAACTCTTTGAACGCTCCCGCGAAAAACAGAATTGACTTCAAACTGCAGTGCCGGACACAAAAAAAATCAGTCACACCATTGAGGCGTGACTGATGATTCTGCTGTTTTCCGTTTTCAGCTGTCGGTGCGGTTGACATCTCCTCTGAGTCCCAGGGAACGGCCGCCGTCGATGACATAGTTCTGGCCGGTGATATATCGCGCCTTGGACGAGGCGAGAAATTCGACCAGATCTGCAACATCGTCTGCAGTTGCGATGTAATTCAGATAGGAGTGTTTATAGGCGAAAGCATGGGGATCGGCGGGTTGTTCCGCCGGACGCTGTACTTTGCCCGGACAGACACAGTTTACCCGGATATTATCCTGCCCAAGTTCAATTGCAAGACCTTTGGTCGCTGCGATGATCGCTCCTTTGGAGGCTCCGTAGTCCACGCATCCGGCGATACCGCCCAGAGCGACAGCAGAAGAAATATTGACGATCACTCCGCTTTTGCGTGAGATCATGGAGGGGATTATCGCCCGTGTGCAGTTAAGGCAACCGTAAAGGTTCATGTCGATAACATCTCTGATGACTTCCATATCCTGATCGGCGAAGCGTTTCATTCTGCTTCTGGCACTTCCGCCAGCGGCGTTGACCAGAATATCCACTTTACCAAATTCGGCAATGACCTGTTCCACCGCAGCGGTGACCTCCCGGTAATCGGTGATATTTACCACCATGCCTTTGGCTCCGATACGGGAAGCAACTTCTTCGACCCGTTCCCGGTTTATGTCAAAAATGATGACCTGTTTGCCTGAGCGGGCAAAGCGTTCGGCGGTGGTCCCGCCGATATATCCGGCTCCGCCGGTGATGATGACGACTTCTTTTTCCATGATAAATTTTCCTTATTTTATGCAATTGCACGCTTTGAGTAAAGTTTCGTGAAGTTGGAATTCGTGTTCAAAAGGATACGGATTGGCGATCTCGCCACGGAGTATTTTTGCGAATTCGATCAGCTGCGGTTCGTAACGGCTGTTCAATGTTCCGCAGTCAACGATATGGGTGCCGGCTTCGTAGGGGCCGCAGGCTTTTTTCAAAGTCAGCCGCACCGAAAGCGGATCTGTGTAATAATTCTGGAATTCGATGGGACAAACCTCGACCGAGCCTTGAGTTCCGCAGACGATCAGGCGGCGATGCTTGTAGCCTTCGACTTCTTCGACGGAAACTCTGACTGTAGCCGTAGCCTTTGCGTATTCCAGAACTGCAAGGCCGTTGTCGATAAGGCCGTCATTTCTGGTCTGTTTCATAAAAGGAGTAACCTTGTCCGGAGTTCCCAGCATGGAAAGCACCAGATCGATCAGGTAACCTGCAAAGATATACATGGCTCCGCCTTTGAATTGAGCCAGCCATTTCCGGTATTCTGCGTTATCTCCGTCATAACGGCTCATAACGGCGTGTATTTCAAAAATATCCCCCAGCCAGTTATTCTTTACTGCGTCGATACAGAAACGCAATGCCGGATTGTAACGGTACACATAAGCCTGCTGGAAGGCAAGATTTTTTTCCTGACACATTTTCAGCAGTTTTCCGAAATCTTCAAGATTTTCGCCGCCGGGTTTATCCATGTGGATATGAAGACCGCGTTCCGCACAGCGCAGCGCGGTTGGACAGAGTTCAAACCCGTCGGTTTCCACGGCTGCGGCCTCAAGTCCGGGGACCGCAAAAAGTTCTTCTTCAGTCATGAAAGGAAGTCCCTGATAAACTCCCATGTCGCCCCGTTTGGCTTTCCACACCGGATCGCTTTCAACAACACCGACTACTTCGAAAATATCTGTAAGGTTACGCAATGCCGCCATCTTTTCGGAACCGTGATTATGTCCGATACCGATCTGACCGATTTTTATTTTTTTCATTTTTACCACCAGAGTATATTTCTGCAAACTGAAACTGTCTTAATATAGCATTCTGCGGCCTGAAAGTCAATGAAAAGTGATGCGTGGGGAGTCGTTTTTTCCAAATTCAAGTATTTGGGTTCTGTCGTACTTACGGTGTGATTCAATAATTGAGGCGTAAAATTGATTTGCAATCAAAGAAAATGATGCTATATTAACCCAACAATATATTTTTCATCAAGTAAAATGAAAGGACGAAAAAATGCAAGTCGGATTTTCTTCAGTCGATATTACTCCTGAACTGGGTATTTACCTCACCGGATATGGTATGCCGGAGCGTTTGGCAACCGGAGTCCACTCTCCCCTTATGGCAACGGTGATGATGATGAAAGACGGTGATACCGAAGCTGCTGTTATCGGTATGGACTGGTGCTTTGTGGACTGGGAGCTGACTCAGGATATCCGCCGCGGTATCTTTGAGGCTGCCGGAGTTCCGGAAAAAAATATTCTTTTCTGCTGCTCTCATACCCACTCTGCTCCCCATACCACCTATATGCGTACTCTCGGACGGGTGGCAGTCGATCCGGAAAACAAAGGTGTCGAGTATGTGAAGAACTCCATTCCGGCTATCGCAGATGCGGTGCGCCGGGCCAAGGCTTCCATGCACGAAGCTGAAGCCTGTTTTGCCGCCGGCAAGACCGAAACCGGAGTTTCCCGCCGCGGCATGGATAAGTTGGGAAGGGTTACCGGATTTATTGCTGACCCCTATGCCATATATGACAGCAATATGACCGTAGTGCGCTTCAAAGATTCTGCGACCAAAGAAGATATCGGTATCCTTGTGCATTGCAGTGCCCACAATACTGCAATGGGTGGCGACCGCCGTATTTCCAGCGATTGGTGCGGCGTGATGAAAGATCGTATCAGCAAGCACTACAATGTTCCGGTTGTCTTTGTCAATGGTGCCATCGGTGATGTCGGCCCCCGTACCAACCGTTGGATGGATCTCGGCAAAGATAATTTCGGATACTCTGCCGGAGGCGGCGACGGAGCCGCTTCTGCGGAAGAAGTCGGTTATCGCGCAGCAAGCGATGCCTTGGCTCTGTTGAACAATATGCGTGATTTCCGTTCCGATCTGCCGCTGAAAACCAATACTGCCACAATTACTGTGCCGCAGGAAATCCCCATCAGTGAGGAAGAAGCACATCAGATCATGGAAAAATATGACAGCCAGACAGAAAAGGCCGTTGAACCTCCCATCGACTATCAGTTGGCAAAAATTGCTCTCAATACCTGGAAACAGCCTCCTCAGCCGGAGTTCAAGTTTGAACAGACTGTCATTGCCTTCGGCCCCCTGGCTTTTGCTCCGTTCCCCTTTGAGATGTTCTCTGTATTTTCTCTGCGTCTGCGTAAATTCGGCCCGTTCCAGTACACCCTGCTTACCAGTAATACCAACGGGCGCAATGCTTATTTCCCCGATCGCGGAGCTATTGCCTGCGGCGGTTATGAAGTTTCCTGCCGCAAGACTATCCGTCCCTATGTGCTGACTCCGGAAGCCGGAGATCTGGCGGTCGTACAAACTCTGGAATTGCTTGAAAGCATAAAATAAGGAAGGTTTGTATTATGGGAATTCCAACACCACTGCCGCGGATCGCAGCGTTTGAAAAAATGGGATTCGGAATGTTTCTCCATTGGGGATTGTATTCTCAGTTGGGTGCCGGAGAATGGGTTCAGAATGTAAGAAAAATTCCGTGGACAGAGTATCGGCATCTGGCAGATACTTTTACCGCAGAAGACTTCGATCCTGAAGCCATTGCCGCTTTGGCTGCTGAAGCCGGTATGCGTTATATAACTCTGACCACCCGGCATCATGACGGATTTTCACTTTACGATACTTGCGGACTCAATGATTTTGATGCTCCTCACAGTGCCGCAAAGCGGGATCTGGTGGCAGAATTCGTTGCCGCCTGCCGCAAGTATGATATAGTTCCATTCTTTTACCATACCACCCTTGACTGGTATTGGCGCGAACCCGGTGCAGAAAACACCAGAAACAGCTACAGCCACTACACCGCAGAGATCAGCCGTGAAGTATTTGAGGAGTATCTCAAATATTTGCGTGCCTCGGTAGAAATATTGTGCCGCAATTACGGAAAGATCGGCGGTTTATGATTTGACGGCAACTGGTGCCGCAAAGGTGAAAGCTGGCAGGAAGATGAACTTTACGGTATGATCCGTAAATATCAGCCTGATGCCATCATCGTCAACAACACCGGATTGAGTGCATTGGGCAAAACCGGACATCCGGAAATCGACTCTGTGACCTATGAGAACAATTCTGCCCGTCCCATGAACCGGGAAGGCATGGAAAAATATCTTGCCTCAGAAGTGTGCAAGACCATGAATTGTCATTGGGGCATCGGAAATCGGGATTTCAATTTTCTTTCACCGGGAGATGTCATCGAAAGACTTTGCCACAGCCGGGGCTGCGGAGCGAACTTTTTGCTGAATTTCGGTCCGACGCCTCAAGGCGGGATCCCGGATTATGAGAAAGCGGTGCTTAAACTTGTGGGACGGTGGATAAAACTGTGCGGAGAAGCTGTATATGAGTCTGTACCTGATACTTCTCTCAAGTGTCAGGGACGCGATTTCATACTCCGCAGAGGAAAAGAGCTTTACTACTTTGCCTTTGATCTGCGTATTGCCGGTCATGCCGATGTAACAGCGGTGCTTCAGGGGCCGGGCGTGAGAAGTATTTCCGGTATCGGAGAGAAAATATTATCTGCCGAATGGCTGGATAATGGCGAAAATCTCAACTTTATCCAGAATCCCGGAAACGGCATGGCGGCGGTAAACTTTACCGGATTCCCTTACGGCAGTCATACTGTGGTGCGTGTCGCTAAATTGATTGTTGAATAAAAATTGAAAACGCTGTTTTCAATCAGTGGCGATAGAAGAAATTGAGGAAATGGCTTTTCCTCAAACTTTTTTCACTGCAATGTTGTTGCAAGTTGCAACAGTATTGTGGTGCTCAAAGACTTTTTATACCTGAAAAATCAGACGAATCTCCTCGTCTGACTCAGGAATGTGAATCCCATGAGAATAAAAAAACTCCCATCCCGGAAAAGGGATGGGAGTTTTTACTATGCCGGTCAGATATTTTTGATTGAGGCTTCGATAATAGCTTCAGCTGCTTCCGGTGCAACTGAGTCGATACCGGGCTGTACTTCGTATCCGCCGCGGGCAAAACACTCTTTCATCGGAACATATCCGGAGGGTGACTGGGCAAGTTCTGCGATAAAGGTGTATTTGTAGGGACTTGCTTCGCGGATAGCCTGAGCTATACCGTTGAAGGGTTCTCCGGGCAGACTTATGAAGGCCAGAGCATCACCGAGTTCGATAGAGGTCAGGCGGCATTCATGTGAGGGAACGCTTTTGGCTTTGCAGTCCAAAGCGCGCTGGGCAAAGTAACGCAGCGCGGCCGGAACTTTATTGGCCAGATCCTGACTTTCGAAGTCACCGTCTTTTTTGATGTCGGGAACGGTATCAAGAATGTGTTGAGCTTCGGCGACTTCAGCGTCTGAAAGCTGACGGTGGGGGATCGTGACCATGGTATTTTTGATCTGCAGTTTGTCGGCAGCCACCGGTTCAAGATCAGCGAGAGCATCGAGGACGATCCTGGCATATCCGCGTCCGATACGGACAGCTTCATGATAGCCGGTCTGGCAGATCTGCTGATGGAAATCGAAATGGTTGATGTTGCCGGAAGCATCGTCAAGCACAAGCACCGGGATACTGGTCTTGAGTTCATGCTGGACCGCCTGAGTGAAGCGTCCGTACCAGTCGGCAGAAACCAGATTTCCACCGATGGTATCGCCGTGGTTGGCGATATTGCAGATCAATGCGGCAATGCGGCCGCCTTGTTTGACCGCCAGAATATTGACAGTACGGTCATAATCGCACTCCGGTTTGTCGATATTGGGATTTCTCCAGCCGGGGTTTGTAACGATGTCGCCGCTGGTCATCCAGTAGCGGCGGACGAAACCGTAGGGGTTGTTGTAAACTTTTGTGGCTTCCAGTTCAGCCGGCAGCAGGTTCATGAAAGCGCGTTTGATCGCCCGGAGTGCGGAATCCACGGTCATATCAAAAGCATATTGTGTCAGCTCATCCTCCTGCTGAGGTTTGTTGAGATATTT
>JAFVRT010000071.1 GCA_017504125.1 Lentisphaeria bacterium | reverse complement strand
TGCGACAGTCGCTAATGTAATTACAATAGGGGCATTGACTGCAATGTTTTTGGGATATCAAGGTTATTATTCAGTTGGAATAATTGGCATAATAGTATACATAATTGCTGTGCTGATTGCACTTGCTACAGCGGCAATGAGAAGTGACACTGCAATGGTTTTATGCATAATTTTTGTTCCAGTCATCGGGTTATTTTGTGCTATTTCAAAATACTGTAGTGATAAGCCCGTTTCAAAAGGTGCAGAAGATATAATTGGATGTTTAGTGTTGATGTTTTTTGGCGGGATGGCTGGTTGGGGAGGGTCGTATATGATGTACGACATTTGTAAAGCAGACTGTCACTGGGGGTTGAAAATAATTCCTTTTGTCGTTGGCTTAGGACTGCTGATATTGGGAATAATCTTAATAATCATCCCTTTTTCGAAAAAAGCAAAAGCAGAATGACTGATATGAACAATGCCGAGAAAATCAACTGGAAACAGATTAGTAATATGCTCGTATCTCAATCAATTTTTGGAACTTGATAGCTAGTTGATATGCAAAAACCACCCTTGGGCAATCCATCTGCTTACTTAACGATGTTTTTTAGAACGCCCTGCCTGAAAGTCGGATAATTTTTCAGAGAGGGAGAGTAAAATTGACTTTTGCTCTCCCTCTTTCGGTATCAAATCAACTCAAAACAAAAATTGGTACACAAAGTGAAGCACAAAAAAGGCAATATCAAAAACAGCTTATCTTGCTTGTTTTCAAGTTGTTTTGATAAAAATCGCGGAGTTTCCCTCTCTCTCCGCCATTTTTTTGCCAAAAAATGGCGAACGAAGACGCAAGTCTTCACTTCACTGAGCAGTCAGGCTCAACTTCACATCTTCACGCGGCGACAGCCGCTCTTCACTCAATAACCGTTACGCCTTGCTTGTGAAGTCGCTCATTTCATTCGCTTGTTATATTGTAAGAGTCGGTTTGGGCGGCTTGTGTGATTTTGTTTGCACACTGAATTTGTGCAAAGTTGTTAAAAAAAATGAAGTGCACCCCAAAAGTTGGACACAACCTTTGAGGTGCATTGTTTATGAAGAAACAACACAGAACAAACCGTCGATATAGTGCAGAATTCAAAATCCATGTTATATTAGTTGAAAAAAAGTAAGATTTTATGCCGGGATTCGTGAAGTCGGGAATGGGTTTTTTGTCGTTTTTGACATAATGAATAATAAGAAATGACATTTTTTTTTCCGGATTTTCGTGGTATGTTAAGTAACAGACAGATGTTTTTCGACATATTATTACAACCATGGAGAATATTATGAACGAATTAGCACAGCTTAAAGAAGAACATAATTTTTTGCGTCGGGAATTTACCCGTATTTCAGAAGAAGCCAAAAAATCCGGACTTTATCCCTATGAGGAAAAATTTGCCACTCCTGAGTATCTTGCTCTGGCCGGTGAAACCAGTCAGCGGGCCGAAGAAATGCTCAAACGCTATTATGAACTCGATCTTGCTCTGAAGGGACCTGAACACTTCTCAAAGGAAAATGTTTATGTCTGGGGCGGCCCGACTCCCCGCTGGGGCGGTTCCATGGCCAAAGATGCCAGCCTCAAAGCCAAAGAGTACTTCGGTGTTGACAATGTCATGTATGTCTACGGTCCTCACAACGACGAAATGTTTGAACTTCACAAGCCCTGCCGCAAGCTCCTTTGCCATCTGGGACGCAACTGCCGCACTCCGGGGGCTCAGAATACCTCCGATGCCGAAGAAGCCGAAAATTTGAGTAAGTATTCTCTCAAGTACCCCAATATCGTGGGCGGCGTTGTGGATGATATGACCGGAAATTACGGCAAAAATTACTCTCTCCGGGAATATCAGGCTATTTATGACGGACTCCACAAACACAATCCCGATCTGGAACTCTTTGGCGTGGTCTATACCTGGGAACTGGATATGAAAAAGGAACTTATGACCGTGGCAAGGTGTATCGACCATGTGATCCTCTGGTTCTGGTGGAAGACCGACCTTATGGAAATGGATCTGGCTCTTGAAAAATGCCGCGCTCTGTTCCCCGGAAAACCCATTATGTTGGGAATTTTTATGTTCGATTACGGTGCCTCATGTCTGCCCAATTCAGCAGCGACCATGCACTATCATCTTGAAAAGGCCCGCCGTCATCTGGCTGCCGGAAAGATCCAGGAGATCGTTATTCTCGGCGACCGTGAGATCGAAAAGTGTCCTGAAGCAGCTGAATATATCCGGGACTATCTCAAGAAAGAATTTGAGGCTTCCGGAAAGTAAATCGATTTTTCAGAAGCAGCTGTTGCAGAACCTCAAAAAGGTAAGCGGCAGCCTTGGGGCCTTTTCAGATATGGCAGCCGGGGTACTTTTCAAGATTGCCAAAAGCAATTCCGGCAAAAGCTTTTCCCGGCTGCACAGATTTGCTCCGTTACCCTTTTTTCTTCTTTACTTTATCAGAGCGACTACTGCAGAAGCTGCGATCCCTTCGCCGCGGCCGGTAAAGCCAAGTTTTTCGGTGGTGGTGGCTTTCACAGACACCTGATCCGGAGCTGTTTTCATAACTTCGGCCAGCTTTTGCTGCATCTGCTTTTTGTAGGGCGCAAGTTTCGGCTTCTGGGCAATGATGGTGATATCCGCATTGCTGATATGCCAATCGGCAAACTCCGGCAATGCCAGAACCATTTCAAGCAATCTTGTACTGTCGGCCCCTTTCCATTGAGAATCGTTGTCCGGAAAAAGTTCTCCGATATCCCCCAGAGCCAAAGCTCCCAGCAGCGCATCTATAAGGGCATGGATCGCCACATCGGCGTCGCTGTGTCCCAGCAATCCCAATTCATAAGGTATCTCCACTCCGCAAAGGATCAATTTTCTGTCTTCGACCAAACGGTGTACATCAAATCCCTGTCCGACCCGGAATCCTGTCATAATAACTCCTCCGTCAAATTGATTATACCGCCGCCGCAGAGTTTTTCTCCCCGGTACAATGCTCCGATCTGTCCCGGAGTTACTGCACGCAGCGGAACAGATGTTTCCACTTTGCACAGATCCGGTCCGCAGCTGCTTACTGCACACGGCACCGGACGGGAGCGGTAGCGTATCTGTATTTCGTATTCTCCCGGCTCAGGCAAATTACCGGAATAGTGGCGGACAAGATAAAATTCCCGGCTCATCAGGGTATTGGGATCGGTTTCCAGTTCCACCCGGTTACGCTGACCGTCTATCCGGCATACGAAAGCCGGCACTCCGAGAGCTACTCCCAACCCCTGCCGTTGTCCGAGAGTTACCCGGTGTACACCGCCGTGTTTTCCAACCACCTTGCCGCGGAAATATATTTTTCCGGGCCTGGGGGGAATACCGGCCCGCCGGAGCAGTTCATCTCCGGAGTTCACCCCCGGCGGCACAAAGCACAGCTCCTCGCTGTCCTCGGCTTTATGGAAGGCAAATCCGAAATCTGCCGCTACTGCTCTTACCACCGGTTTGCTCAATTCTCCCAACGGGAATATAAGTTTTTCCAGTATTTTCTGATCCAGCAATGCCAGAAAATAACTTTGATCCTTGCTGCGGTCGCGGCCGCGAAGCAGAGAAGTCATGCCGGAGCAGCAGCCGGTCCTGACATAATGACCGGTGGCAAGCCGGTCGGCACCGGCAGCTTCGGTAAACTTCAGCAATTCTCCGAACTTGATTGCCGGATTACATAAAGAACAGGGGTTCGGAGTTCTGCCTGAGGCATATTCTTCAGCGGCAGGGATGATAACTTTTTCCTTGAACTGCTGCGAAACATCGATATAATGATGTTCTATCCCAAGTCTGGAACAACACTCCTTGACTCCTGCATCCATGGCAGGCGACGGCGGGAAACCGTCTATCAGCATGGTAACTCCGATAACCTCATGGCCGGAACGGCGCAGTATGGCCCCGGCGCATCCGGAATCCACCCCGCCAGACATTGCCAGAACGACCTTCATATCCTGCCGGCTCCTTTTTTCAAAGTCAGTACCGCAATTTCAGGCGGACACATAAAGCGGAACCCCAGCCGGTGTCCTCCGGCTCCGGTGGTAATAAAAAGATTTTTCCCCCAGCGGCGGGAAAAACCGGGGGGAAGTTCTTTTTCTTTTTTGGCCAATGCGGCAAGAGAACCAACTCCCGGAAGGCGCACCTGTCCGCCATGAGTATCTGCCGCAGCCATAAATCCATTGTATTTACAGGAGATGCTTTTCAACATATTACCTTTGTGGCTCAAAAGTATCAAAGGATCTTTTCTTTCAAGCATTTTATTGAAACTCTTTCTGTCAAAAACTGTTGTTGAACCATCGGGGACCCCGGCAATGGTAATACCGCCGAGATCTGCAGTTTTCTTTTCGATCATGATTACTCCGGCCCGCTCCATGATGCTGACCATCCTTTTCCGACCATACCAGAGCTCGTGATTGCCCAGCACGGCAAAGGTCCCCATGGGAGCTTTCATTTCCTTGAAAAACCGTTCCAGTTTTTCATCAGCAGGAGCTCCGTAACCATGTACTGATCCGACTCCGATATAGTCGCCCAGCAGCCATACTGTCCATGGTTTTTCCCGTTTGACATACCGGATGATCCGGTTCATCCGCATCCGGTCAAGGAATGTATTTCCGAAATGGGTATCAGCCACTATCACGGCAGTCATTCCGTCCAACTCCGGAGGCAGACCGGAGATCGCAAAGCTTTCCCGTCTGACGGTGAGCATATTAGGTTCCACCAGTGCCCCCCAAACCAGCAGGAACAGTATTACAGTTCCGGTACAACCTGCGATGATGCAGAGAAATTTATTTCTTTTTCCTTGATCCATTGCTGCGTACTTTATTTTTCAGCACTGGCTGCAGCCGGAGTGCACCATTTTCGACGGCGGCCTTTACGCCGGAAGCCTTTTCAAAGTCACCGCGGAGCAGACCTTCAGAAAGCGGATCTTCAAGCAGCCGTTCCACGGCCCTTCTCAAAGGACGGGCTCCATATTCGGGTGTATTGCCCCTGTCGACGATAAATTCTCTGGCTTCTTCAGAAATTTCAAGGGCAAGCCCCCGTTTTTCCAGGCGTTTACGGAGTTTTTCCAATTCGATATCGACGATGGCAATAAAATCTTTCTTTTCCAGTTTCCGGAAAACGATGATGTCATCTATGCGATTGAGGAACTCCGGTTTGAAAGTGCGTTTGGCCACATTAAGCAGCCGGTCTGCACCGGGATTGGCTTCAAGACTTCCGGCAAAGCCCAGCCCGGTGGAACGGCTCAACTCAGCAGCTCCCACATTACTGGTCATGATGATTATAGTATTGCGGAAATCCACCCGGCGGCCCAGAGAATCGGTTATCCGTCCTTCTTCAAGTATCTGCAGTAAAGTATGCATCACATCGGGATGAGCTTTTTCGATCTCATCAAAAAGCACCACCGAATATGGCCTTCTGCGTACCGGTTCGGTCAATTCCCCGCCTTCTCCGTACCCCACATATCCGGGAGGCGACCCCACCAGACGGGAAACATTGAATTTTTCCATATATTCGGACATATCCACATATATGAGTGAATCCGGATCACCGAAGATGAATTCTGCCAGCGATTTTGCCAGCAGAGTTTTTCCAACTCCGGTGGGACCGAGAAAAATGAAAGAACCTATGGGACGGCCCGGATTGCGGAGATCTGCACGGCTGCGCCGCAAAGCGCGGGCAATGGAACCTATGGCTTCATCCTGACCGACGACCTGTTTCATAAGTTCCTGTTCCATACGGAGAAGCCGGGTATTTTCCCCCTCAGACATCTGCTGCAGGGGAACTCCGGTAAGTTTGGAAACGATGTCCCGTATTTCCCGGACTCCGATCTCCGGTCTTGCAGCAGCGCGTTCCGCCTGCCACTGCTCATTGATCTTTTCCAGTTCTGCCTGAAGTTCATGTTCCCGGTCACGGAGTTTTGCAGCTTCCTCAAAGTTCTGTTCTGCACAGGATTTAGCTTTGCCGGAACGGACACTTTTTATTTCTTCCTCAATGGCTGAAGTATCCGGTGCATCGCCGGAAATCCCGATACGGGCTCTGGCTCCGGCTTCGTCCATAAGGTCAATGGCTTTGTCAGGCAGAAAACGCCCGGTGACATAACGGTCCGAAAGTTCAACTGCCGCCCGGAGCGACTCCGGAGTATAACATACATGGTGATACTCCTCGTAGGTATTTTTCAATCCGTCAAGGATCTTCACCGAATCTTCCACAGACGGGGGATTGACCATTACCGGCTGGAACCGCCGTTCAAGGGCGGCATCCTTTTCAATACCTTTGCGGAACTCATCAAGAGTGGTCGCCCCGACACATTGCAACTCACCCCGTGCCAGAGCGGGTTTTATGATATTGGCAGCATCAAGAGCACCTTCTGCTCCGCCCGCGCCCACCAGAGTATGGAGTTCGTCGATAAAAAGTATCACCCGCCCGGAGTTGCGGACTTCATCAATGACCGCTTTGATCCGTTCTTCAAACTGTCCGCGGTATTTGGTTCCGGCCACCATCATAGGCAGATCTATGGAGTAGATCTGCTTACCGAAAAGAACATCCGGAACATTTTTAGCAGCCACAGCCTGAGCAAGTCCTTCAATAATGGCGGTTTTTCCGACACCGGCCTCACCGATAAGGACAGGATTGTTTTTTGTCCGGCGGCAGAGTATCTGGATGACTCTTTCTATTTCATCGTTCCGCCCGATCACCGGATCGAGTTTGCCTCTGGCAGCCAATTCGGTCATATTGCGGCCGTAGGTATTCAAAGCAGGCAAAGAGCCGTCGTCGGAACCGTTCAGAGAACCGTTATCTGCGGCACCTTCATTTTCCTCCTGTTTGAAACTGTTGAAAAAACTGTCATTCTGACCTTCGCCGTTGCCTTCATCCTGCGGCGGCATAAAGGCTGAATCCAGAGCTTTCAATACTGCTTCGCGGGCATTGTGAAGATCGACACCCATATTTTTCAATATGCGGCATGCTGTTGAACCTTCCTGATTCAGCAATCCCAGCAGCAGATGTTCCGTACCGATGAAGTTGTAGTTCATTTCTCTGGCTTCATCCTGTGCGCTGATGAAAAGTTTTTTCATTTCCAGTCCGAAGGGCAGCGGTGTGCCTGAAGCGGCATTTTCCGCCGGAGCTCCTCCCTGGGAAGCACAGCTTTTTTCGATTTCCATGCGCAGTCTGCCCGGATTGACGCCCAGTTTTTTCAATATATCTACCGCAACACCGTCATCCATGGCAAGAAAAGCCAGCAGCAGATGCTCCGGAGTTATGTTTTCGGCATTGACCTTGAGAGCCTCCTCCCTGGCCAGAACCAGCGCATATCTGGCTCTGGGAGTGAAACGGTTCACATTATCCTGTCCCATTTACATGTTTCCTACTTTTGAGGTAATTTCAAAAGTCCTCAAAAATGTCAAAGTGTCCTCGCTTCGATCTGCCCAAGGGCGTGTTTTCGGCTGTTGCCTTGCAGGCAGCAGGTTCAAACTGCCCTTTACCGTTCTTTGCGATTGTTTCCTTTGCCTTTTTTTGAATGACTTTTGACATAACCTCTTTTATTAAAAATCACTTCATTTGATAAAAAACACACTTCTTCGCCTACAATATAACTACTTTGCTGCAAAAAGTCAAGTTGTTATCCATAATTTTTACTTGACATAGCATGTATGGCGGGGTTATATTATAGAAAAATCATTTTTTTTATTCAAATCATCATATTGGGGATCGTTATGAGCAATATTTACATCCACGGTTCAACCGCTGCCGATCTGCTTTTCTGTGATGCGGCACAGGAATTGAAAAACTGCAGTATCACCGACAAATCCGGCAAAAAATCCTCTCTGCCTCTGCTGCGCACAGAAAAACTTGCTGACGGCGTGATACGTTATACTTTTGATGCCGCAGGACTTGAATACTGGTCCCCTGAAACTCCGGTACTCTATACCTTCAATGCAGATGGCATTGCTCCTGAAGTTTTCGGACTCAACGAGCTGAAAACTGTCGGCAACAAAGCGATCATGGTCAACGGCAAGGCGTTCTGTTTCCGCGGCTATATCCGCGGCATTACTGCCCATGACCATCCGAACCTCTCTCTGAAAAGCGATTACGAAAGTTACCGCTACCACATTTCCCAGGCCAAAAAATACGGCTTCAATCTTGTCCGGTTCCACAGCACCATTCCTTCCGAAGATTTCGTCCGCGCGGCCGACGAATTGGGCCTTTTCATCCACATGGAGATCGGTTTTGCTTACGAATATGACGAGCGGGGCAAGAAAAAGGAGCTGGCTCTCGACAATGCCAACTGGCGGGAAACCATTATCCGTTACCGGAATCATCCTTCCGTGGCGATATTCTGCATCGGCAACGAAATGCACAACTCCGGACGCCAGAAACTTGTACATAAACTCTACGCTGAAGGCAAAGCTCTCGCCCCGGCCAAACTGATAATGGACAACTCCGGATGGGGTGAGTATGACCGCCCCAGCGCGGATATTTTCTCTCAGCATATTGCCTACTATTTCCCCTACAAGAGCCATCGGGATATGTTTACTTCTGATGCTTGCTGGCACATGAACGGCTCTACCTATGATCTCCCCATGAGTGCAGAAAATGGAGATGTGAAGATCCGCCGTTATGCCAATCCCATGAAACCGACCCTGGCTCATGAAGCGGTTCATTACATCGAAATTCCGGATTATGAGGCACTCAATGCCAAATTCGATGCTTTTGCAGCTGCGGCAGGCAAAGATTATCTGGAAAAACGGGATATCAAAAAGCCCCGTTTCATGACAGAATTCACCGAACTTGCCAGAGCGAAAAATGCTCTCGGCAAACTCCCCGATTACCGTACTGCTTCTGAAAATTTCAAAAAGTTCGGTCTCAAAACCTATATCGAACGGCTTCGGCTTTCCGGTCTTTGCGGTTTTGAAATGCTCCAGTTTGCAGATTGTTTCAAGTACGAAAACAAGAACGGTATCGTAGATTGTTTCGATGATGACAAATACATCGATGCTGAATGGATGCGTCAATTCAACTCCGATGCAGTACTGCTCACCGATCTGCCGGAAGAATGTTTTGCTGACGATCAGGAGTTGAAGTTCCCGGTGCATCTTTCAAACTTCACCACCGCCGAATACGGAACAGGAGAACTCAAAGTTACATTACAGGGTCCTGAGGGAGCAACAGAGCTTTACAATGCATCCGGCATAGCCGTAGTTCCCGGCGTACAGAAACTGGTGGACATCAGCGTAAAACTGCCCAAAGTAAGTGCCGCTTCTGAATACAGGATCTTTGCAGAGTTTTCTGCTCCGGGTATCCGGTGCCGCAACGATTGGCAGATCTGGCGTTATCCGGCAGAAACTCCCATCAATGCCGCAATTGAAGTCAAACTCGAAAATACAGAGTTCGCCAATTGGATAAAAGCCAATGCTGTTTCACAAGGCAGTTCTGATGCAGTTATACTCCGCGACCGTCTTGATGATGCTCTCTTTGAAGATCTGGACTCCGGCAAAACGGTGGTGCTTTTCTATCACCGGGACAATCCGGGACAGGAAAAATATTACTGGCCCGGAGCATTGGAACGCTTCAAGCCCTGTATCTGGGATCGCGGCAGCAATCTCGGTGGTATAATCCGGGACGAAGTGCTCCGGGATGCCCTCGGCTGCGGAAAATATTTCGCGGCTCCCATGTATGATCTTATCGAAGGCGGCTACAAGCTCAATCTGGATCATTGCCCCGTTGAAATGACGGAACTTGTTTCCGGAGTCGACAAGCCGGTACGCGACCGTATGAAAGGTCTGATCCATGGCGTTAAGAATTATCTGCCTGACGATACTTTGCGTAATTTCTGCCACTGCGGAGCTGTAAATGCCGGAAAGGGAAAACTCATCGTCTGCACCTTCAATGTCGACCGCTGCACAAAACCTGCGGCGGCATGGTTCTTTGCCGCGCTGCTCAACAATGCGGAGCGATTCACAAGTACAAATAGTATTTCGACCGCAGAACTCAAAGATTATCTGGCCAATGCCCCCATGGTCGTCGAAGATGTTATGAACCATTTCTGGGAAATCGACAACAAGCCTGTTGAAGATACCCTTTTCTGGGAAGAAACCGGCATCGACCTTTCAAAGATCAAATAAAGAAACGATTTTTATGAAAAAATATGAACTCCCAACTCCGGCTCTGGTATTGGATCTGGAACGCTTCAACAATGCGTTGAACAACATGGCTGCCATGGCAGCCGGAGCAGGTAAAAAACTCCGTCCTCACGCCAAGACCCATAAATGTTCAGAAATCGCCAAACGGCAGCTGAAAGCCGGAAACTGCGCCGGTATATGCGCGGCAAAATTGTCTGAAGCCGAAGCATTGCTGCAGAGCGGCATCGAAGATGTCCTTCTCACTTCGCCGGTAATTGCTCCCCGGCGGATTGCCCGCATGGCGGAACTGAAATATGGTTATCCCGGCTTGTGGTGCACTGTTGACAATGTGGAAAATCTCCGTGCGCTCAATGCTGCCGGGGTAAAATTCGATGTACTCGCCGATGTCAATCCTCACATGGGCCGTACCGGAGTGGAATTTGAAGATGTCCCTGAATTCGTAAAGGCCATACTTGCAATGCCGAATCTCCGTTTCCGGGGGATCCAATGCTATGCCGGGAACCTGCAGCACATAACTTCTGCAGCAGAACGCGCATCTGCCACCTGCGAAGTCATGAAACAAGCCGCTGCCATTGTCCGTGATCTGCGGAAAGACGGTATTGAGTGCGAGATCCTCACCGGAACCGGTACCGGAACTGCCGCATTTGACATCGATATTCCGGAACTTACTGATATCCAGGTGGGTTCTTACTGCATGATGGACAATGAATATTACAACATTGAAGGGATCGGTTCAAATTATCCCTGTGCATTGACCT
>JAFVRT010000070.1 GCA_017504125.1 Lentisphaeria bacterium | reverse complement strand
TGTTCCCCCTGATTGGATTTGAAAAAAACTGTCTTTATTCCGATCCGGGAAGCTCCGTAAATATCCCGGAACATATCATTACCTATATATATCACCTCATCACTCCGGAGCCCCATATTGTCAAGAGCAGTAAAAAATATCCGCGGATCAGGTTTACGGAATCCGGAATCTCCGGAAATCACCATACTTTCAAAAAAATCCTCCAATCCGGCCATCCGCAGTTCCGCCCTGCCCCAAACCGACTGACCGTCTGAAATTGCTCCCAGCCGGTAATTTTTTTTCAATGCACCGAGGATCTCTTTCACTCCCGGATATGGTTCCAGATGCAAAAGTGAGGCGGCGCGGTAGATAAGAGAAGCGTTTACCGCAATGATTTCTTCATTTTCCATGTCTGCTGCGGCAAATTCGCGGATTATATCGCGGAAGATCTTTACAACATCGAACTCCGGAAACTCCTCGCCGCTTTTACGACGCTGTTCATGATTGAGAGTCATATATTTTTCTCTGAGTATATTGGATCCTATCTCAACTCCGTGATATCCGAGAAAATTCGCAGTTGTGCGGAACACTTTTTCATCGTCATCACAGGTATAAATATCAGAAACTGTTCCGTTGATATCAAACAGCAACGCTTTGAATTTTTTCATTTAAGCCCTCCTTAAGCACTTCTCTGCAGACTCCAAAAGTTTGCGGCGGTAAGCATAGTCAAGATAGCTGTTGCGGGCAATACGCAGCAGAGTTGTCCCCATGTAAAAAGGAATACGGTGAGTGATGGAAGCGAATGCCTTTTCACGATCAGGAAAAAAGGTCGTGTATTCACGGAGAAAATGCGAAATGAATTCCTCCGCACGACTGCGGTCATGAAGTGTCCGCAGAAAAAAGTGCTGCAATTCTCCGGCCATTCTTCCGACATCAAAACAGCGGTCAGCCATACGCACCCGTTCCATATCAAATGAGATCACATATTTTCCATCTCCGAAAAAAAAGTTGGAAGGAGTCGCATCTCCATGTACCAACACCCGGCAATCCTGCCACATCGCAGGATCACGATGCCAGCGGGATTTCAATTCGCGGAACCATTTTACTTCAGCATCACGCAGAAGTTCTTTTAATTCCGCAAGCAGCTTTTCAAAATACCCGCATACGATATCGAAATCCACCTTCGTCTTTTCAGCCGAATGATTGTGTACTGCAGCAAAGAAATCTGCCAATGCACCAAGTTTCTGCTTCAGTAATCCCGGATCTTTATTACCGATCGACCGCATAATGATCCTGTCAAGAGGTTCTCCGCTGCAATACTCCACTACCAGCAGACAATTCAGGCTGTCATTGCGTCCAAGCACACGGGCAATATAGTGATATTCTCTGAGATAAGTACTGATTTTACGGATATTGCAATATTCCCGATCGAGATGCTTTTGAGCATCTTTCCAATTTTGATTGCCTCCGGAATAAAAAAATTTACCCACTACTTTGCGGCAGCTTTTGCGATCCTCATAAATGTATACTGCATTGGAACCGTTGGTGCTGAATACCCGTATCCCCTCGGAACAATTACTGCCGTACTGCGGAAACACAGTATGCTTCAGATAATCGAACATTGGATCATGCCGGGGAAGATCCCCCAAATAAATACCTTCCATATTATCTCCGGTTTTAAAAGTCTGCAATATCAAATTAGTATATTCCACTCCTATTTTCAAGAAAAAAATCTTATTTTGCCTTGACAAACACCTTTTACGGTGGTATAATAAGAAAAATGTAAACGTTTACATAAAATATTTGAGATTTAATTAAGGAAGGAGTTCAAGCAGAAATGAAAAAAATGATTTCCATTTTTCTGGCGATCGCAGCATCCGGATGTTTTGCTGCAGAGGATTACTTCAACGGCAGTTTCGAAGTTTGCGCCCCCAACGCTGCCGGAGTTGCCATGCCGCTCAACTGGATCAGCAACCGCGCAGTAACAAGAAACGGCACAGCACGCCTTACACGGGAAAGCGGCTGTTTCCGCAGCGGCAGTTTCGGGCTTCTGACAGAAACCGAAGAAAAAGGTTCTCTTTCTTTCAGGGCTTTGAAAAGCATCGGGATCAACGCGGGCGACACTCTGGAAATGGAAATCTATGCCAAGGGTTCCGGGAAATACAGACTGCAATATATAATATATGGTGTGGAAGATGCCAAACATCACAAATTTCTTTCGACTTACGGTATCGGAAAAGTAAAGGAAGCCACCGAAGAAACATGGCAGCTTTGCTCCGCAAAAACCAAATTCGCCCCCCCGCCGAAACACAGAGGCAAATACGATAAATACACAATTATTCCGGTGATTTTTGTGTACGGCGATGCGGAAATCGTTTTCGATGATTTCAAACTTAAAATAACTCCTGCGAAGTAATCATATAAGGAAAGTGCTATTATGAAACATCTGCTTATTTGTATAATTGCTGTCTTTACATCTTTCCTGCTTTCCGGGGCTGTAAAGGTTTCCGTTCTGCCTCAGGATGCCAGACACAATTCCTACTGGCAAATGGAAAATGAACACATCAAAGCTGTTTTCAATTCCCTCGGCGGCACGCTCCATTCTCTCGTTGACAAACGCACCGGAGCTGAACTGCTGGCAGGGGAAGGAGCCTGCCGTGACCAGTTCGGTTCCCGGAATACTGCCTTTTCCGTAGTGGAATACCGGGGAGAATTCAAATCTTCCGCCAAAGAAGGTATTCTGGAATTCAAAGCTCCGACCGGAGAAAAAGAAAATTTCTTCACCCGGATCTCCAAGCGTTATGTCCTCAAAAGCGGCGAAAGCAAACTTGCAGTAGAAGTAACCGTACTCAATCAGACCGAAAGCATGCAGGATCGTATTTTCGAATACTGGAGCAACAATTTTTTCGGCATTGCCGGAGTTCCCAACTATATTTTTATTCCTCAGCCTCATGGAGTTCTGAAAGAACTTTCCGGAAGCAACCTCTTTCACAAGGATCTTATCCGCGGCTGGATGGCCATTATCGGCGGCAAATCCGGTGTCGTACTGCTGCCGGAATACAAGAAATTCAAACTTCTCTTTTCCTGGAACTGTCTTGGAGCTGAAAAACGCAACACTTTTGAATTCCGGCAGGTGGAAGAACTTGTCGCTCCCGGCAAAGCCATGGTCGTCCGTTTTGATATCGGAGTACTCCGCAATACCGACCGGATCAACGGTGCCGGCAAAACCGGCTACGGTAAACTTGAAGTAAAAAACAACAAACTTACAGCAACACTTCAGGGATTCGCACCGCACAAAGTCAATGCCGTACTCAAAGTCGACGGCAAAAGAATCGCTTCGATGCCTGCAGTTCTTTCTGCTGACAAAGCCGCCGTATTGAATTTTCCGCAAATTTTGAAAGGAAAAAGCGCGATCCTCGAAATCACCGATCCCAAAGGGAAAATCCTTTTTGATCTTTTGGCCCCCCTTGCCAAAAGTGCAGAATTCGCCGCCCGTGAAAAACGCAATGAACCGCCTAAAGATAAAGATCCGTGGCAGTATGATCCTTCACTTTCTTATGTTACCCCCCATTATAAATGGCTTGACAATAAAAAATTCAACATCCTCTTTCTTGCAGAAGCCACCGGTGCCAGAGATATCGTGGAACTTCATCAGCGCATGAATTTCGACTTCAAGGCCCCTACACTTTTCCCCAGCACCTGGACACGGGCATGGCGTACCAAAGTTCCCTTTGCACCTGCCTCAGGCGGCGATTCCGGCGTTGAACGGGTGGCGAATTATCTGAAAGTTCCTTACGATGTCATCGTCATCGGCGACGGAAGAACCAAAGTACGGATCAACCGTAAGTACAGAAAGGTTTCCAGCTGGTCAGGATACCCGGAAAAGATCCGCAAAGATATCCTTGCAAAAGTGAAAAAAGGTGCAGGTCTGCTGCTGATAAATCCCAATGATGCAGATGCTGAAATGGCCGGGATCCTGAAATCTCTGAAAGCTGCTCCCGGATTTCTGGCAGACTCCATGTCTTACGATGCCGCACCTTATTTTTCAAAGGCCAAAGTCCTTGCCGGAACCTTCGGGAAAGGTCGGATCATCGCCGTAACATTCAAGACCGAAGCCTTTATAGCTCCGCTGCTGAAACTCCGGCATGTTTATTTCCAGAAACTTTCACAAACACACCGGTTTCAGGAATATCAGTTTGCGATCATCAGCCGTATGATAAACTATCTCCGCGGCGAAACACCGGTGATCACAGCTCTGAAGTACAAAAAAGGTAAAGTGGAAATCAAATGCGCCATTCCCGGTAAATATGAATTTGAACTTTTCAACGCCTATTCTCACTCCTTCGCCAAATTCAGTAAAAATCTCAAAGCCGGTACTCAGCAGATCACCATTCCGCAGCTGCAGAACGGAAACAACTATCTCCATGTCAGGCTTCCCGGCAAAGACTTTGCATTCCTCGCCGTAAAGCATGCGGCTCCTGAAAACATCAAGGCTGTCAATATGAAAAACAGCTTCAAAAACAATGAAGCGGTTTCCGGTACAGTCATACTTTCAGACAAGTCAAACGCCCTGGTACCTGATCTTGAGATCTTTGACAATCTCGGCCGCCTGCTGTGGAAAGGCAAAGGCAGAAATTTCAAATGGGATCACCGCAACGCAGTGGTCAACCGTCATATCCTGCGGGTCACTCTGCGTAAAAACGGCAAGACCGCCGATGTCAAAGAATATGAATTCTTCCTGCCTGAAGTTTTCGATCTGCGTAAAGAATACTCCAACCTCGTCTGGGTCGGATCTGACATGTATCCTGAGTACAGCTATCCCGATCACTACGAACAGCTGCGTAAATACGGATTCAACTTCCTCTACGGCGGAAGTTTCGGTGACGGAGCTCCGATTCTGCTGCGTTATGCCAACACCGAAACCGGCATGAACTGGCATGCCGGCGGAGCACGCGGATACCATTTGAACCATGCCCGGCTCCAGAAGGGCCTTGACAAATGGTATAAGACCGGCAACAAGAAGTTCATAGTCCGTACTCCGTGCTACAACGATCCCAAATTCAATGTGGACATGGTTCCCAGAGCAAAGAGTTTTGCCCCGTTCTACTCCCGTTATCTGTTCCAACTGGGCGATGAGATGAGCATGACCTGCTTCCAGCTCCCTGTCGACTACTGTTTCTGTCCCCATTGTCTGAAAGGATTCCGCAAACATCTTCAGGACTCCGGAATGACTCTGGAAAAAATCAACAAATTGTGGAAAACCGCTTACAAAAGCTGGGACGAAGTCATGCCGCAGACCTACAACGATACTCTCGTCCAGCCCAATCCTGCGGCATTTGTTGCCCATAGACTTTATATGGACAAGGTATTTGCAACTTCCCTTGCCCGTATTTCAGCAAGCATCCGCAAGGAATTTCCCGAAGCCATGGTCGGTCCTACCGGTGTGAACAATATCCCCCATACCTACGGCGGAAACTGGAACTTCTGGTGCATGAGCCAGTTTGACTGCGCCAGCCTTTACGGACGCGCCAGAATACCGGTAAGTTTCAACCGGGAAAAACGCTTTGTCATGAGTTACTTCGGCTACGACAGTCCCGAGGGGTACATCCGCTTCAATATCTGGGAAGGACTTTTTGCCGGTGAAAGAAATTCCAACCACTGGTACAGTCCGGTATTTCTGCTTCCTGATCTGGCCGCATCTCCGGTACGGGCTTATTACAGCAAGATCCTCTGGGATCTGCGCAGCGGCCCCGGCGACCTGCTCTATCATGCAAAGAAAGATACTTCACAGGCAGGAATACTGCTTTCCCAGCGTTCGATCATTTCCAATTTCCTCAAACAGGTCAAAGTAAATCTGCCCAACAAACTTTTCTCCTTCGCCAAAGTTCTGGAAGATCTGGGCGTATGCTACCGTTTTGTCGCCCAGGAGGAACTTACCCCTGCCCTGCTGAAAAAATTCAAAGTGCTGGTGCTGTGTGAAGCAAGTGCCTTGAGCGACAAAGAGATCTCCATGATAAAAGATTTTGTCAAGCAGGGTGGAAAAGTTATTGCTGATTATGATGCCGCACTTCAGGATGAGCATTGTATTTCCAGAAAATCTCCTGCTCTGAACGATATTTTCGGTATATCTTCCGGCCGTCAGGTACTCCGCAAAGTAAACAGTCATGATCTCAAGGGAATCACTATCCGCAATGCCGTGACCGGTATACGCTGCACGACAGGCAAAGCCATGGGGATGGCTGCGACACGCCGCGGCAAAGCTCCCCTTGCCATAACCAACGGCAATGCACTTTATCTGAACTTTGAACCTCTCTACGATGCCAGCCGTGAAGTTGCGTTCCGCGATCTCATCGGCAAGTTCCTCGATCTGAAAGTTCCGGCCAGATATACTGCTGCCCAGCCGGTAATGCACGGTTTTTACACCAACGGCAGAGTCAGGCATATTTCACTTCTGCCTTGTCCCAATTTCGCCTCATGGCAGGACTCCACCGCAGCAAAAGCGGCCGGATTCACCGTAAAAGGCAAACTGCTTCTGGCAGAAAAAGCATTCCTTTACGACTCCATAAAAGGCAAATTCCTGGGATACGGCAATACCTTTGATATAACGACTGCCCAAAGCATGCCTTCGCTTTTCTCGGCCCTGCCCTATCAGGTAAAGAAGATCCAACTTGCACTTCCCGCAAGCATAAATGCCGGAGATATCGCCAATATCACCGCCGGAGTCCGGATTGCCGGAAAAGGCAAGATGGAAAATCACATTCTTCTGATGCGTGCTTTCCGTCCTGACGGCACCGAAAGCCTTGAACTCCGCAAGATCCGTTTGGCTCCCGGCGGCAAATTCACATTCAAATTTGCACCGGCACTCAATGAAAAAGGCGTGTGGAACATCACGGTCAAAGATGCCG
>JAFVRT010000069.1 GCA_017504125.1 Lentisphaeria bacterium | reverse complement strand
CCGCTTTTGCGGGCAGTTTCTTTGGGAGGTTCATCATATTTCACATCTTTGACCCGTGACCGGAAAAGATCCCAACCGATCATCCGCGGAAATTTCAGTTTGATAAAAAGGTATCCGCCTGCCAGACCGCCAAGATGTGCCAGATGCGCTACGCCCCCCTGCCCTCCGGTAAGCTGGAAAAATATTTCAGCAATGGCAAAACAGATGACCAGCGAAGTTGTCTTCAAAGGTTTGAATGGCAGAAAAAGCAGGGTGAATCTGCGCTCCGGTTCAAGCATGGCAGCTGCGGCCATTATGCCGAAAACTGCGCCGGAGGCCCCAACAACAGAAGCCGGAGTTCCGAAATTCAAAGCCAGAAAAAGCAGATTGCCGGTCAATACCGATATCAGGTAAAGGATCAAAAAATTCACCTTCCCGATATGCGGAGCCACCATGGTGCCGAAAAGGTACAAACTGTACATGTTGAACACCAGATGAAAAAAGTTCGAACTCGAATGAAGGAACCCTGCTGTCAGCGGCTGCCACAGCATGAATCCTTCGCCGCAATGCATGGCAAAAATACGGAAAAAGTCGGTATTTGATGCAAAAAAGATGTGTATGACACAATTGGCAATGATAAGATACCATACCATTGAATTGCCGTCCCGTTGTTCAGCGGACCCCTGTGTATAAAAATGCAGACCCATAATGATTTCTTAAACTCCAAAGTATTCCTTGTTATAAGATACACTCTCAAGGTTGTTTTTTCAAATTATTCACTGCCGTAAATATTGATTTTAAGTGAAAAGAATGGTATATTACAGAAGCACAACGGTTCTCCGGCAGAACTCTACCACAAGGATCAAAAAAAATGATGTTAAAGTACATGATATCGCACCGTGGCGTTATTTTTCTGAAGATATTGCTTGTTGCTGTAACGGCTTATCTGCCCTGTTCGGCATTTTATGACATGTGCCACGGTAAAAATCCGGGAGAGGTCATCGGCAATGGGGCACTTCTTATTTCCTATCTTTATCTTTTCGGTCTGGTGTCAAGTTCAGTATTTTCCGGTATTGCCGCTTCAAATTTCACAGACTTTCTGCTTTATCCCAAGCGTTATATCAAGCATCCGCCGCTAATCCTTTCCCGCGTACAGGGACTTATACACCGGGGAAATTTTGAGCAGGCAGAATGTGAACTGCTGCAGATGCGGGCCGATAATCCGTCCTCGCCGGAGCTGGCATTGCTGCTTGCAGAACTCCATGCCAACTGCATGAACAACAAAAAGGCCGCTGTCGCCGATTGCATTTTTTACTTCAAGAACCGGAAATTCCGCCGTCATGAATTGAATTTGCAGATACTTTTTCTTTACGCAGAATGGATGTGCGATCACGGACAGCACAAAGAAGCCGGTAAAGTTCTGCTGAAAGATTCCCGGCGTCTTTTTTACACCGCCCCGGAACGGCAAAAGATCAAAACGCGGGCTGTCAGTTTACTGCGGAAGCAAAGTTCCGAAAAGTGAAACAGCTCCGGCTCTGGAGATCCTGACCTGCCTCAAGATACCCGGATGGCAATCGGCATCCGGTTCAAAATGCACCACAAAATTGGTGGAGGTCCTTCCGCTCCAGCGTTCAGTATTTCTGGCACTGACACCTTCGAGCAGAACTTCAACGGTTTCCCCTTTCATCTTTTCCAATCTGGTTCCGATCCGTTCTTTGAGATCATCAAGCAATATCTGATTGCGCTGTTCTTTGATCTCATCCGGGACAGAATCTGCCAGCAATGCCGATTTCGCCCCCGGCCGGGGAGAATATTTGAAGATAAAAGCCTGTTCAAAACCGACTTTATTCATCACTTCCCTGGTCATGATAAAATCTTCTTCTTCCTCACCCGGAAAACCGACGATGACATCGGTGGAAAATGTCAGATCCGGAATCGCCGCCCGGAGTTCTGCGACCTTTTCAAGATAACTTGCCGGAGTGTACTGCCTGTTCATCGCTTTGAGGATACGCTCTGATCCGGATTGCAGCGGCAAATGTACATTGTGACAAACTTTGGAACAGTTTTTCAAAGCCTCAATAAGACGGTCATTGAAGTAGCTCACATAGGGAGAAGTAAACCGTATCCGGAGCAGTCCCGGTATCTCATTCATTTCTTCCAGAAGTTCTGCAAAAGGCGAATGTCCGGAAGCCGGAGGTCTGGTATCGCCGTTAAGTCCGTATGCAGCGACATTCTGCCCCAGAAGCATGATCTCTCTCACACCTTTGGCAACCAGTTCTTTTGCTTCAGTAATGATCGACTCTCTGGTACGGCTGATCTCTCTGCCCCGGACATAAGGCACGATACAATATGAACAGAAGCGGTTGCAGCCGCGGGTGATGGCGATCTGTCCGTGCCACGAAGGAGTCGAATCATGATCGCCCATGCTTTCCAGAACTTCTGCAGAAGGAGCCGTTTCCACGACTTTTTTTCTTTCTCTGGCGATTTCCATTACCAGCGGAACCATCCGCTGCATCTGACCGGT
>JAFVRT010000068.1 GCA_017504125.1 Lentisphaeria bacterium | reverse complement strand
TGATGACTGTGGAAATAAGTACTGCCGCGCCGAAGCGGGTCTAGGAAAGTTTAAGTTCACGGATCACCGGAAATACGATGCCCACCGAGTGCGAGGCAAAAAGAGATGCAAAAAGAAGTTTTCCCGGTAAATCGGTCGGTTTGAAATACCAGTATACCCAATACCCGGTAACTGCAGGCAGCAAAAATGTCAGGATACTTAAAAGAATAACCGGTTTTTTTGCGGAATTGATGAGTTTGAAATCAGCTTCCATTCCGGCCAGAGCCATAAGCAGCATAAGTCCGAGGGCTCCCAGTGAGTCGACCAGGGAATTGAAGTGACTCGCCGTTTCGGCTGCCGGAGTTCCCAGAAAAGAAAGCGGTCCGGAAAGGACGCTTACAAGGTTCAATCCGGTCGGGCCGATTATCATACCGGCTACCAGAAGCGAAATCACCATGGGGATCTTGAAGCGGCGGAGAAGAAATGGAATAATGCTCATCATCGCGGTGAAGGCGATGAACAGAATCAAAAAGGCACTGTCATTCATTTTTTTGAGTCTTTTCGTTATTCGGCGGAAAATCTTCCGCATTATCATAAAAAATCAGCATCAGCTGAAAACCTTGTCTGATACTATAACACATGATGAAAAAAAAATCAAGCTGTGTAATCTTGTTTTCAGAGCCAATTTTGTGAAAAAATCCGGAAAAATACAAAATTTTCTCATTCTCAGATTGACAAAATGTGTTTTTTATGGTATTTTATCTGTGAACAAACGGGGGAGTCCGCGAAAAACGGGCTGAGAGGAAGCTGAAGGTTTCGACCCCTCTGGAAAGAAGAAAATGGTTCTTTTTTCCTGAACCTGATTCGGATCATGCCGACGGAGGGAGTTTATGCTGACGGTTCACCTGGAGTGAAGACCGTTGCCGGAAAACCTGATGTACGGTGTCTTCCGGCAAACAACACAAAGGTGAGCCAATGACACAAATGGAAATCGCCCGCAAAGGGCAAGTCAGTGATGCCGTAAAGATCGTTGCGGCAAAAGAAAGGCGCAGCGTGGAGTTTATCCGCCGCCGCGTCGCCGACGACAGGATCGTTATCCCGTCCAATATCAATCACAAAACTCTTTCTCCATGCGGGATCGGGCGGGAACTTTTTACCAAGATCAATGCCAATATCGGTAATTCTGCAGTTTCAAGCTGCCCGGGAGCGGAAATTGCCAAACTTCACGCTGCAGTAAAGTATGGAGCGGATACGGTTATGGATTTGAGTACCGGAGGTGATCTTGAGTCCATGCGCCGCAATCTCCTTTCGCAATGTACTGTTCCTCTTGGAACGGTTCCTGTTTATGAAGTCGTTGCCAGATTCGGCGGCGAAAACTTTACGGCAGAGCAGATCCTGCAGGTCATTGAAGAACAGGCTCAGCAGGGGGTGGATTATATGACGATCCATGCCGGTCTGCTTGCCGCTCATCTGCCGCTGGCAATGAAACGGAAACTCGGTATAGTGAGCCGCGGCGGCGCATTGCTTGCCGCGTGGATGAATTCTCATAAGTTGGAAAACCCCTTTTATACAGCTTTTGACAGCATCCTGAAAATATGCCGCCGGTACGATGTCACCCTTTCGCTTGGTGACGGACTGCGTCCCGGATGTCTTGCTGACAGTTCGGATGCCGCTCAGTTTGCTGAATTGGATATTCTCGGAGAATTGGTTGCACGATGCCGCAAAGCAGGAGTTCAGGCCATGGTGGAAGGTCCGGGGCATGTGCCATTGAATGAAATCAGAATGAATATGCTGCGGGAACGCCGGGTATGCAAGGATGCTCCATTCTATATCCTGGGGCCGGTGGTAGTGGATTGTGCGCCGGGATATGATCATTTTACTGCCGGGGCAGGGGGGATGCTCGGAGCATTTTATGGTGCGGCAATGCTGTGTTATGTGACTCCGAAAGAGCATCTTGGATTGCCGAATCACGAAGATGTACGCAATGGAGTGGTGGCTTTCAGGATCGCTGCTCACGCTGCAGATGTCGCTTTGAAAAAGCCCGGAGCACGGGAACAGGATGATGCTATTTCCGATGCCAGAGCGGTCTTTGATTGGGAAAAGCAGTTCGCCTGTGCCATCGATCCGGAAAGAGCATCGGCCCTGCGTGCGGAAGCTATTGCAGAAAGTTCATCTCAAGGCTGTCATGACGGCAAATATTGTACAATGTGCGGTCCGGAATTCTGCTCTGTCCGCCTTTCTGAAAAGTTGAAAAAAAATTATACATCTTGTGATATGGAACAACTGTAACCCCCGGTGATTTGTCATAAAAAAAGGAGTTCACAGATATCCCATAAATTTTTTCTGATTTGCCCCATGACCATGACAGCAGGGCAGGGGAGTGTTATCGAGATCCCCGTATCGTCCCGATGTACTCCGGCAATAGATATCCCGGATACCTGGAACAACATTGGTCAGATAAATATTATTCTTTCACGGCTGATCGCCGGAAAAAAGAAAAGCAAAATACAAAAAAGCCGGAACATTTGAGATCCGGCTTTTTTTATCGGCTGAATCAGAATTTCAGCGTTTGACACGGGCATTACCGGCCCAGATGCTCCAAACCTGTTCTTCGTCAGCGGGCTGTCCGTAGTCAGTAAGATGGGTGGTGGCAAGAGCACCGGTAGCCCATCCGAACTGGATCCACTTTTCAGGCTCCCAGCCCTTGAGGATGGAATAAAGGAATCCGCCAACGAATCCGTCACCTCCGCCGATACGGTCGAGGACATGGATCTCGCGGGGTTCAACAACAGACCATTCGCCGTTGATGTTGGTAATAGCACCCCAAAGGTGGCAATTGGTGTTGATAACCTGACGGAGAGTGGTTGCGAAGGCGTAGGCGTTGGGGTAGGCGGCCTTGACGCGGGTTACCATTTCCTTGAAGTTTTCGATTTTCTCAGAAATTCCTTTGCCGCCGGCTTCGGGTCCCTGGATCTTCAAACAGAGCTGGAAGTCTTCTTCGTTGCCGATGAGGACATCTGCAAGACTGGCGATTTCAGCAAAGATGGCAGAAAGTTCTTCTTCGCGGTCTTTCCAGAATGAAGCGCGATAGTTGAGGTCAAAGGAAATCTTGGAACCGTATTTCTTGGCAGCACGGGCGATTTCCAGACAGAAGCGGCTGGTATCGGGAGAAAGAGCGGCGATCAATCCGGAAAGGTGAACGATCTGCACACCTTCCTGACCGAAGATCCGATCAAGATCAAAATCTTTGACATTGAGCATACGGCCGACTTCTCCTGCCCGGTCATTCTGAACGCGGGGACCGCGGCTGCCGTATCCGCTGTCGGCAAGGTTGAACTGGTGACGGAATCCCCAGGGACCGCCCTGTTCAAATTCAGGACCTTCATAGTCCATGTGGCGTCCGGCAAGATTATCTTTGATCATGCGGGCAATAGGGCTGCCCTTGACGAAAGCTGTCAGTACCTTGACCGGGAGTCCGAGATAGGAAACAACGCTGGCCACATTGGTTTCGGCACTGGTTACCTGCATCTTGAACATGTCGCTGCAATGGAAAGGTTGGGCATCAACAGGGGTGAGACGGATCCCCATACTGGTGGGGACCAGCAGGGCATACTTGGCATCTTTTTTAAGTTCCAAAGCCATTTTATACTCCTTGGTAGAATTTTTACGATTACGGGAACATGACATAATATACCATGCAAATCAAAAAAATCAAAAAACAAATATAAAAAAAACACACTTTTATCCGCAGATACCTGTCGCTGATATATATAATAGGCCGCGCGCGTACAGAGGAATCGCTGAAAAAGTAATTTCAACACAAATCTGCTTTACAGGCCTGCAGAGGGCAGGTGATCTGTCTGTGAATGGCGATATAAAAAAAGAATAAGCGCGATCACAGACGGCAAACAGCGCATTTTCAGACACATCTCCAATGTCGCATAATGTATGTTATGTTAAGTTAATACTTAAAAAACAGGGGAGGGTGTCAATATTAAGTCTATACTATATCAGCACTTGCATATTTGTGAACATCTGTTGTTAATAACTTGATAATGAAAAATAACAACTTAATACCATAAAAAACGGTGTGATCAAAAAAAACAGACAGTTACGGTGTGCGGATTTTTTAGGAATGTAAAGATTTCGATACGACATGCTGGCGTGCCGGTCAAAATCAAAAACAGAGGGTGTAGTTTCCGGAATACGGTGTGGTTTTGTGATATATTACTGTTTCCCACCGGCAGCATCGACGGAACGAAAAACAGCGATTGCGGCAAATACCATGGCAGCGGTTCCGCCGAATCCCGAAAGAAGGCTCCACAAAATGACCGGAGAATCCTGCAATTGACCAAAGAGCAGGGAACCGATATAAGGCCCCATTGCAGCAGCAATTCCGCGGATCAGTATCCAGGCAGACAGATACCGCCCTACCCTGCCTTCCGGAGCGGCTGCGGTTATAACTGCGTATATGGCAACTTGAACGATGAGTTCTCCAACAGTCAGGATTATGACTGAACAAACGACATCGGCAAAACTTTTCGCAAATCCAAGATAAAAATATCCGCAGAAATAAAATAAAGCTCCTGCGACCAGACGCCAGTTGTGGGATATTTTTAATTTTTCCATCAGTGCTGTGACTGGAAGTTGTCCGAGAATAATAGTAAAACCATTGAAAAAATAAACAAAGCCAAGCTCACGCCGGCTCAATCCGACGATCTTTGTTGCGTACACGGACAAAACTGAATACAGCTGTGATGACAGCATCACCACCAGAAAAACTCCGGAAAGGATCAGCAGTATATAGCGGTCTTTCCAGACCGACTCCCCTGCCCTGCTCTTTTGTTGACTGTTCGACAAGAGCGGAGAAAATGTATTTTCGTGCAGAATAAAACTGATATAGCGTTCTGAAGCAATGCAGATACATGCCGTTATCACAAAAAGTATTTCGTAGGGCCACGAGGCAAGAAAAGCTCCGACGGCAGGACCGAGAGCCCAGCCGATGTTGACACCTATTCTGCTTTTGCTGTAGGATTTGGGGCGATCTTCTGAATTTGTGAATGAACTGAGATAAGCATCGGCACTGTTTTCAAAAATTACGCCTGTTCCGGAATTAAGAAAAAACAACAGGCAGAATACCCAGAATGGAGCATTGATGTGGATCATGAAGGCCAGAAACAGAAACAGAATGGCCCGTCCGCCCTGCCCTGCCCTCATGAGATATGTTCGGGGATA
>JAFVRT010000067.1 GCA_017504125.1 Lentisphaeria bacterium | reverse complement strand
TGTTCCGGTATAAACACGCTGATGATAATTGCCGCCTTTTCTGGTATCGAAATTGCCCTTTTTATTGAGGGGAGTTACTCTGAGGATCCCGGTATAAACTCCGGGTTTGACGCCTTTGGTATCAAAATCAAACCAGACGATGCCGCATTCACGGCCGGGAACCAGGAGCGTTGAGGCCTCATTTATCCGTGGCAGCGGATCAAAAAGTTCACCGGCACAGTTTGCACCGTCGCGGGTACGGATCGCCGTACGGGTGGTGATATTTCCGGCAGGATAATTTTTCAGTCCGTATGAACCGTTGAAAACACTGACATCTCCGGCTTCGAGAGTTACTCTGAATTCAGTGGTTTTAGTATCAAGATTGGCGACCGCCACCGGCAGCGCAACTATTTCATTGACCGCGCCTTTGATTGAGATGCTGTTTACAGGCTCAACGATTCCGGCAGACATGGGAACAGTATAGTCGGCAGTTACCGGAAGGACTCCTACTGCGGTTTTACTGGCCTTGAATGCAGCAAATTTACGCTGCTGTTCAGCGGCGGCGGCATCGGCAAATTTTTTCTCGTATGCACTTCTGGTGATGCCTTTACCGTAACCGTTTACTGCGAGCACACCGAACTGTGAAACTGTACGGAGCGTTTTGACCTTGCACCAGCTGTAATATTCTTTGGCATTGGTCCGTTTCAAAGCGGCATTGAATCCCAACCGGCTGCCGGAAGCGGGCAAACCTTTGGGATAAAGGCTTTTTACCGGAATGGTAAAAAATGCGCACCATGTTTTCCCGGAGTTTTTAACTTGCACCCTGACTCCGGAAACCAGAGTTTTGCCGTTGTTTTTTGAGGTATAAAGTTCTCCGTTGGCTCCGGCTGCGATCTGGATAAAACCATTTTTTGAACCGGGTTCTGCAAAAAAGAGTTCTATCACATCGTTGTACCACAAGCCAAGTTTGTTATTTCCGACTACATTTTCCGGTTCATTGCAGTTGAAAAGCAGGTAAATATTTTCACCGTCACTTTGGGCCTGAAATGAAACATCCGCCTTTTGAACCTTTTTACCGCTGCTGGAAAACAGAAGAAAATCTTTGATCTCCGGAACACTTTTCCATGAAGGATCGCTCCAGGCGGCAGCTTTTTTATTCAGCAGCAGCGGAGCCGCCTTGACCACAGGGATCTTTGCGGCGGCAGGGACGGCCTTTTCTTCCCACAGAGCCTTTGCTTCGGTAACTTTCACATTGTCAAAAAGCAGAAAATCCCCGACTTTCATGATATTTTTGTCGTTTTTATACTGACTGTCCCACCATATCGAAATGATCAGAGCCGCCCGGTCTGCATTTTTTCCGGTCTTGAATGTACCGTTGATCGTGGTCCAATCTTTGCTGACAACAAAAATCTTTTTGGATTTTTTACATTCTTTGAAGCTCCAGAATTTTTCGTCTTTACGCCACTCCACACCCTTAGTAAAGGCCCGGATCACGCTGCCGCGCACCTGAAAGGAATAACGGTAAACAGTATCGGGTTTGCATTTGAACCCGGAGTTTTTACCGTCAGCACCGATCACCACGGAAGCAGTTGCGACCTTATGGCCTTTGGCTGATGAAGGCTGAAAATCCACGATCCTCAATTTACCGCATTTGTTCCAGCTCAAGTTTTCGGTAAAAAGTTCAAATCTGGAATTCTTCCATGCCGATGCCTGCCGGTATTCCGTTCCCGCCGTGTTGGAATAAAGGGAAAAATCACTGTTTTTTATCAGATTTCCAGCTGAACAAACTGCAGAAAGAACTCCTGCAAGCACTAAAATAAGTTCTCTTTTCATGAAATATTCTCCTTCTTCAATATCCGCCTTGATACCACCATAACTTCTGATGCGCGCCCTGACGGGAAAGCCAGCTGATTGTTTGTCCGTCCCTGCGGTTCCATGGCCACTCCTTGAGTACACAGTTCGCATAATCTCTGGGTAATGTAGCCGCCACATGGCCGTCGACAAATCCCAGATTCATCTTGCCGCCGGAGTGGATTGCGGCATAACGGACTCCAGGCGAGGAATTTTCTTCAAATGTATCGACATCACACCGCTGCTGATTCATGTTTGCAGAGGAACGGGAGTCGCCGGTAAGAAAAAAGGAGGAAAGTTTGGGTATCTTTTTTAAACTGATCACGAGAATATGATTAGTCCCGTCAGAAAATCCCGCGCCGAAAGTTCCGTCATCACGGCGGATACGGCGGATCCGGCTGCCGTTGTAATCTCCTTTGAATCCGTAAGTATACATATCTTCCCAGTCGGCGGTACGCTTGGTATCGTCGGTGGAGGGACAGCGTTGGATCTTGCGGTTGCTCATATACTTGCCTTTGATAAGCAATCTTGCCGGAGAATATACACCTACTGAGGTAACACTGATATTGCTCATGATCCACTCTTTATTATCATTGGCATAAAGAAGTTCCATAGCCATAAGGTCTTTCTGATTGGCAAGGCAGCTGTTGGATTTGGCCCGTTCGCGGGCCTGCTGCAGAGCGGGCAGCAGCATGGAGGCAAGAATAGCAATGATCGCTATTACAACAAGAAGTTCAATAAGGGTGAAGCTGTACAGCTTCACCTGCCCATGGGCAGGTGAAAAACTTCCTTCTTTGCCGTAAACACGATCACAGCAGAGATGTGATCTTTTCACAAGAAGTTCAATAAGGGTGAAGCTGCGCTTCACCCGCCTGCAGGCGGGTGCCATTGGGGAGACTGAATAATTTTTCATTTTTCTCCTGTGTTGTTTGAGGTATTGAGATTGTTTTTTATATTTGCCAAAGCACTTTTTCTGATCAAAAGCCGGGTCGGGATATACACGGTACGGCGATATTTCTCTTTTGAATTCAAGACTTCATCCAGCAGTATCATGGTGATTTCCGGAAGTTCCATATAGTTGCTGTCGATGACTGAAAGAAAATCATCTTCAGGATCAAGATTATCGTAACTCAGCAATTCATAATCACTTCCAGCCTCTTTCCCTTTTGCCCTTGCATATTTCAGGATGATAGCACTCAATATATCGGAAGTGCTGAAGATGAATTTACCGTCGATACGGGGAAAAATCTCTTTGACAGCCTTGTGTACGGCAAGTTCGTCAATAGTATATACGATCGGGATACTCTCTATTTGTTCCGGCTCAAATCCTGCATCAAGCATACAATGTTTCATACAGTCGTGCCGGTAGGTTCCGTTGGGATGCGTGCAATAAACTATCATAACAGAACCGACTCCTGCGGCTTTGGCACGTCTGGCAGCTTCGTTGAAAGATGCAGAAAAATCCGGCATCACCTGATGAAAGGGGGTATTGAACAGAAATTCACATTTCACGAGTATCACCGGAGCTGAAAATTTTTCCAGATTTTCCATAACCCGGGAGTCAATAAGTTCTGCATGCATGATAAGCGCATCAAGTCCCGCCAGTTCCTCGGCGGCAATTTCCGGAGATTGAAGTTCCTCGTGCCAAATCAGCCGCACCCGGTACTTGCGGCGCAGAGCCGCCAGCAGAGCACGGTGCTGGCTCCTCAAATTTTCCAACGGATAGCTTATTGTCGTAGCATACCCTATGAGCGGGCGATCCTCTTTTTCATCAGGAAAACCTTTGAAAAAAGTCCCTTTGTGTTTTATGCGGTAACATACGCCTTTTTTCACCAGTTCCTTCAAAGCCCGGTCTGCAGTTCCGGGTGAAATGTCAAAGCGGGCAGCAAGTTCCCGTGTGGATTCGACAGGAGAATCAAGTGCAGGAGTTGCTGTTTTAAACTCCTGCAGCAAAATTTCAACGATTTCACCGACTCTTTTCATTTTACAAAGACTGTAACAATTCTGTAACACTTGCTCCCAACAGAACTATTATAGCATATATTTTTGGAAATTGCAAGGAGTTTTTTACATTTTTATAACACTAATTTTTTTTGTTTTCAGTTTTTTCCGTCCTGACGGCGGAATGCTCCCGGTGTAATACCGAAAAATTGTTTGTAGGCTTTGGAAAACTGATAACGGTCCGCAAAACCGCATGTGCGGGCGATTTGAGCGATATCAGCATCTTTTGCCGCCAGCATATTTCTTGCCCGGTTCAAGCGCATACTCAAAAAATATCTTTTAGGCGAGATCTGCAATTCACGGCGGAAACAGCGGTAAAAATTATTGACCGACATGCCGGCGATCGCAGCAAGCTGTTCATTGCCGAAGCGGCAGAAATTCTGTTTTTCCGCCCATTCAAGTGCTTTGCGGACTCTCCGGTCGGTTTGAAGCGTGCCGTCAAAGGCTTCTGCCGGGATCAAAGCAAGATATTCCAATATCAATATCCGCCAATAAAGATCATATTTTATCCCCGAACTGTAACGCCGGGTTTCAAAAAAATGTTTTGCCGGATCCGGCGGCAGCCGGAAAATCTGATTTCTGACCTTATCAAAAGGTGATCCGACAGAAAAATGAGTATAAAGATGATGAAAAGGCTTTGAGGAAAATCCGGAAATTACCGTGTAACCCGGAACAAGAAAAGCATGTTCCGGATCGGCTTCAAACTCCTGATTTCCGCAAATGATCCTCGCTCCGGCGGTGGGATTCCAGAAAAGAAACCAGGTGGGATGAAGTACTTCGCGGCAATCCCATTGTACATTTTTCAGGCAGCAGGCAATGTGTATGCGTAATGAAAAATCCTCAATCATGGTGCATATTGACATATTTTTTTCATCTTTATGACATTGTTTTTTCTGATTTTCAGTTGTATAATATATCCTGTAACGGTAAAAAATACAATTCACAACCAAAGAAAATGACACAAAAGGTGAAAGATGAAAAAAGATAAACGTTTCTGGGTCTGGGGCTACACCCTCGACGAAGTTCCCGGCAATTCATTCTTTGTCAACGGCAAAACCTCATGCAGTCTTGAAACCGCCGCAAACTATCTGGGATGTACCAATGTCTGCTGGATGAATCCGCTGCACTCCATGGATTGCCTTACTGAAAAAAAATGTGAACGGCTTCAGGAATTAGAAACGGTTTTATGCGGTTTGACTCATATTGAACACGGTTTTCCCGGTTCCGGCGACTGGGAACTGTTTTATAGAGAATCTGCCGCAAAAATAGCGGAACTTTCCCTCAAGTTTCCCAATATCAAAGGTGCGATCCTGGATGATTTCCGTTCTCCCGGAGGTCCCAGTGAAGATATGACCGACGAAGACCTTCACATCGTGAATGCTGCAATGAAGGATATCAACCCGGATCTGAAACTCTACCTCGTACACTACCATACCAGGCAGGATTTCGGACAGCTCGAAAACTGCCGCAAAGATTTCGACGGCTTGAGCATCTGGTCATGGCACTCCACAGATTACTTCTGGAACGCACTTTACGAAGATCAGATACTCCAGATCCGCCGGACTTATCCGGAAAAAGAAATCATTCAGGGACAATTCATCCACGCTTACGGCGATGCCGGCGGCGCACAGCCCATGGATCAGATGATCATGCAATGTGATAAAATCTCCTTTGCCCTCGAAAACAACCTCATCGACGGCTGGTGTGCTTTGCAAAGCGGTTATTTCTGCCGACTCGATCACCGGCAGCAGGTCGAATATCTGAAAAACTTCTGGAATTGGTACCGGGATACTCATACCATTCTTTGAACCGCCGTTTGCGGATGAGAAATAACTTTGAAGAAATTTTTTGAGAAGTCGCACATTTCGCTTGACTTTGATGCTGTTTGGTCGTGAACTGCGAAAAAACTGTAATTTGAGCGAATATGGTTGTGTCATATAAACGGCTATGGCACTTGCTGCTCGATAAGGATATGGATAAAACTGATCCCAAGCGGGCTGCGGGGATCAGTTCATCCACTTTTGCTGATATGGTTGCCGGAAAAAATGTCAGTATGGATGTGCTGCTGAAGATCTGCAATGAATAAAAAACTGCAAATTCGCAATCGTACGGCTCTTTCCTCAATCAGGAGTGCTTTGAACACTTACCGGCTCAGATCCGGGAGATCCGCTTGAGTGAACGCCGCTTTTACCAGAAGATCACCGATATTTACGCCACCGGTAAGGCTTGGGACGGATCGTAAACGCCTGTCTGGATTTGGCTGAAATCGCCAAAGAACATGCCGAAAACGAGTTCGAGAAGTATCGTGTCATCCAAGACCGTCTTTTCAAATCAGACTTTGACAAGGAGATGGAGTTGTTCAACGAAGAAGATAAGTAAAGAATTATGGTGATAACGGAAATAGTGAAGTGCACCCCAAAAGTTGTGTTCAACTTTTGGGGCGCACTTCATTTTGCAACATCCCTTTTTTTATTCTTCCGCTTCAAGAAGTTTGGCTACCATCTTGCGGAATTCGTCTGCAGCCGGAGAGTTTTCCAGCCGGACGAAGGGAGCTCCATTGTCGCCGCCCTGACAAATTGCAGGATCAAGCGGCAGTTTGCCGAGGAATGGAACATTGTATTTCGCTGCCAGTTCCTCACCGGCCCCTTTGGAAAAGATTTCGGTAACTTCGCCGCACTTGGGACAGATGAAGGTACTCATATTTTCCACAATACCGGAAACCGGGAATCCCAACTGGTTGCAGAAGTTCAGGGATTTGGAAACATCTGTTGCCGCTACCTGCTGAGGAGTGGTAACGATAATGGCTTCTCCGGACTCCAGCAGATTCTGGCAGACACTCAAAGGCTCATCACCGGTTCCCGGAGGACAATCGATGACCAGAAAATCCAATTCGCCCCAGTTGACTTCGCCGAGCAGCTGTTTCACTACGGCGATCTTCATCGGTCCGCGCCAGATGACCGGAGAATCCGGAGTTTCAAGGAGCATGCCAAGCGACATGACCTTCAATGTACCGGCGGTGATAGGCTGGATCATTTCCCCGTCAGACAGAGGCTGTTCATTTTCCATATTCATCATCTTGGGGATGCTGGGACCGTGGAAGTCCACATCCAGCAGACCAACATTGAATCCCTCCATGGAAAGAGCCATGGCGAGATTGGCGGAAACAGTACTTTTCCCCACCCCGCCTTTACCGGACATCACTACCACTTTGCGCTTGATCTTGCTCAAATTGAGCCGCATCTTGCGATCGCCGTCATCTTCGCATTTATTGCCGCAACTGGAACAGTTGCCGGAGCATTTTTTTTCTTCTTCACTCATTTTATTGCAATCCTTTCAAAAGAGAAAAATTATTTCATGATCGTTCTTGCCGCATTTGCTGCATCATCATCTTTGCCGATAGCGGCAAGACGCAGCACGAAACGGTATCTGCCGGAGTTGATCTCGTACTCCGGACGCACATCGGGACCGCAGGTCGCTGTTCCCAGTCCGCGATTGCGGCAGTCGCAATTGACAAAGACTCCGTCTTCCTCGACCAGTTCGCCGGTGTGATAGGAGTTCCACAACTGGTCTATGGAGTAACGCAAAGCGGAAAACTCCATGGTTCCCGGAGCTGCTATGAGCAGTCCGCTGCCGTCTTCATCACGCAGAGCAGCATATTCGACATTCATGCGGTTGCCGTTTTCCTGAGGCATGATGTAGGGGGCATACATATCTTCAGCTGTTGTAGTGAAGCGGTCGAGCCAGCACGCGGCTTTGCGGTCGCAGTAGTTTTCAAAGGGACCGAGGCCGAAGTATTCGATCCGGTTCATCTTTGCGGGAAGTTCCAGAGTTACACCAAGACGGGGCAGTTTTGCGAATTCTTCGGGGATCTGATATTCGAATGCTGCTTCGAGAGAACCGTTTTTCAACATTCTGAAGGTCTGGAAAAATTCGATCTCCTCCTGTTCAATGCCGGGAGCTTTGACAATGGAGTGGAGTTCCACCCGGTCTTCTTTGATCCGGAACTGATCGGTAACGATTTGCACTTCATCGAGTCCTTTGCCCAGCCAGCGGTAAAGCATGCCGCTGCAGCGTGCCCAGGACATGTTGCCCTGAGGATGATAGGGGCGTTTTTTCAGTTCGGTCATCAGTTTGATACCGTCGTTGTCAGTTGCGGCGCGCCACAGATTGAATGCAAATCCGCGCTGCAGGAGTTCTTTACCGTTGTATTTCAGAGAAAGCAGACCGCTGTCGCCTACTGTGGCGGCAAGATCACCGGCAGTCAAAGTTGCAGTTCCCGGCATTGAGGCAATGGCAGTTTCCTTGATTTGGACAGCTGGAACTTCCTTGAAAAGCTGGGGACGGATCTCAAAGGAATCCCAGGCTACCTCGAAGCCTGCCGGGGCCCAGAGAGTAGCTTCTTTCTGGGTGAAAGAGATACGGACTACACATTTCTGACCGGGGAATACTGCAGGAAGTTCCAGCGGCAATTTTGTCCGGTAACGGATACGGCAGGCATTTTTTTCTACAGCCTCCTGGAACGATACTCTGGAGGGCAGTATTTCAGGCAGCACTTCCTCGCCGGAACGGACAACTTTACCGTCCACACTCAAGGTCCAGGTCATTCTCAGGTCATCAAGAGAAGTGAAGAAACGGCAGTTTTTGATTTCGATATTTCCGAAATCATCCATCTTGCGTACTTTCACCGGACGGGAAAGGAATTTGTATTCATAAAGCGCAGGATGCGGTTCCCGGTCGGGCCAGACGATGCCGTCGGTACAGAAGTTGCAGTCGTTGGGAGTATCGCCGAAATCACCGCCGTAGGCCCAGCATTTTTTGCCGTTGGGCATGGTTTTGGTGATACCGTGATCGAGCCACTCCCAGATGAAACCGCCCTGCACACCGGGCAGACGCTCAAAGGCATCAAAGTAATCCGCAAGACTGCCGTTGCTGTTGCCCATGGCGTGAGAATATTCACACATGATGAAGGGACGGTCATCGTGGTTGAGTTCGGACCACCTTTCAAGCACATCTATATCCGGATACATGGGGGATACAAAATCGGTCAGCAGCTTGGACGGCTGTGCTTCATACCACAACCGGTTATTGCCGCGATGCAGAGCTCCTTCGTAGTGCAGCAGCCGGGAGGGATCCCGATACCGGAGATATCCGGCCATAGCTCCGTGGTTGGGGCCGGCCCCGGATTCATTGCCCAGACTCCAGGCGTAGATGCAGGCATGGTTTTTATCCCGCTCAAACATTCTCACCGCGCGGTCGGTGAAAGCTCCGGCCCACTGGGGGTTGCGGCAGAAGTCATTGTAAAAGGCGTGATGTTCAATGTTGGTTTCATCGATCACATAAAGACCGTATTCATCACAGAGATCGTAAAGCTCCGGAGATGCCGGGTAGTGGCTGGTACGGATCGCATTGATATTGAAACGCTTCATAGTGATGATATCCTGTTTCAGCGTTTCATAGGGAACTGCTTTCCCGAATTCCGGGTGATGTTCGTGCCGGTTCACGCCGCAGATAAGCACCGGCTGCCCATTGACCAGAAATTCTCTTTTGCGTACTTCATAACGGCGGAACCCGATCCGGACTGCGGTAACATCAAGCAGTTTGTCTTCAGCATCTTTCAGCTCCACAGCCAGAGTGTAAAGTACCGGAGTTTCTGCGCTCCAATGTTTTACTCCGGGAAGTTCCGCCTGGACGATCCGGCGGACTCTGGCGGGATCCTGACTGCTGGCAGGTTCTACGATACTCTGCCAGACGATGCTGCCGGAGTTGTCAAACAATGAGGCGTTTACGGTGAAATTTTCCGGAACTTTTCCGGGAAATCCGCAGAAAACTTCGAGATCGAGGAGTCCGTTGCAGAGGTCTTCGCTCAATGTGGTACGGGCAAAGAGATCGCCGATATAACTTGCACCGGTGGTGTAAAGATAGACGGAACGGGAAAGTCCGGGCAGATACCAATGATCCTGATCTTCGATAAAGGTGGCTTCTGACCATTTGACAACAACGACGGTTATTTCGTTGCTGCCTGCTTTTACAAATGAGGAAATATCGAATTCAGTTGCACCGCGGGAGTCTTTGGAATCTCCGACTTTGCGGCCGTTGACAAAAAGCACATAATAACTTTCGGCACCTTCAAAGTGGATCACGGTACGCTGCGAGACCCAAGTAACAGGGATATCCACCGTGCGGCGGTAGATACCGGTGGGATTTTCAGCAGGAACTTCCGGCGGCATTTCGGGGAAGGGCATACGGATATTGGTATAGTGGGGATGATCGAATCCGCGCATCACCCAGCAGTCAGGGACCTGTACATCGCACCATTCAGACTCCGGGACATCAAAGGTGAGGCTTTCGGGATCGGTGGTGTAACGGAACTGCCATGCCCCGTTGAGATCCATGGTACAGGGGGAATATTCTTTGAAGATATTGCAGGCTTCTTCAAGGCTGTTGAAGTGAAAAAAAGTTGCCGGAGTCGGGAGC